>DATNNM010000012.1:202500-237023 GCA_035601835.1 Candidatus Tumulicola sp.
CCATCAAACTCCGAATACCACGGTGAACATCCCGGGAGTCAGACAGTGGGGGATAAGCTCCATTGTCGAAAGACAAACAGGTCAGATCGTCAGCTAAGGTCCCCAAGTATAGCTAAGTGGTAAAGGAAGTAGGACCGCATAAACAACCAGGAGGTTGGCTTAGAGGCAGCCATCCTTGAAAGAGTGCGTAACAGCTCACTGGTCGAGTGGTTCTGCGCCGAAAATGTAACGGGGCTCAAGCTATACACCGAAGCTACGGACTGGATGGCGGTTCGCCGCCATTCTTTGGTAGGGGAGCGTTCTGTTGTAGGCCGAAGCGCGACCGTGAGGACGCGTGGACGAAACAGAAGTGCGAATGCCGGAATTAGTAGCGTAAAGTGGGGTGAGAAACCCCACCGCCGTAAGTCTAAGGTTTCCTGGGCACTGTTTATCATCTCAGGGTTAGTCGGGACCTAAGCCGAGGCTGAGAAGCGTAGGCGATGGATAAGCCGTTAATATCCGGCTACTACCGACCCCGTTTGATCTCTTTCTTAACGATTTCCACGCGCCTCGTGCGCGCGGATGTCGTTAAGCGAGAGATCGTGAAGCGAAGGCGTGACGCAGGAAGTTAGTCCATCATCCTATCGGACGGATGTTCAAGCAAGTAGGGTGGATCGCAGGTAAATCCGCGGTCTGGCGCAAGCCAAAGCCCGAGATGCGAATACGAGCCAACGCAAGGCGGCGAAGTGGACGATACTCAACTGTCAAGAAAAGCGTCTAGCAAGGGTCTTCGGTACCCGTACCGCAAGCCGACACTGGTAGACTGGCAGAGAATGCCAAGGCGACGAGAGAATCCCTGTTAAGGAACTCGGCAAATTAACCCCGTAACTTCGGGAAAAGGGGTGCTTTAGTAGCGTACACGCATTTACTGTTGTGGCGCGAAAGAGTCGCAGTAGCAAGGCCCGAGCGACTGTTTAACAAAAACACAGGTCTCTGCGAACGCGAAAGCGGACGTATAGGGGCTGACGCCTGCCCGGTGCTGGAAGGTTAAGAGGAGAGGTTAGCCGCAAGGCAAAGCTTTGAATCGAAGCCCCAGTAAACGGCTGCCGTAACTATAACGGTACTAAGGTGATATCGATTGCCCACCACGATCGTAAGATCGTGCGTGAATCTGGCTATATGCTGGAACATCCGAGAATCCGACGATACGCGACGTCGAGTCGCGTGACAACTCGATCGGTGCGGACAATCAGCAGGGAAGATCGCGCTTGCGCGATCCCCTCAGAGACTACATGCCGGACTCCTGAAATCACTACGTTATCTAACGTAGTGCCGGGGCTTTAGCCCCGGTCAGGATGATGATATAGTCCGAGCCTCGCAGCGATGCGAGGAGGCTTGCAGAAATGCCAAGCCCGCTGGCGTTCTAAAGAACACCGGCGTAACAAAACTGAGCGAAATTCCTTGTCGGGTAAGTTCCGACCTGCACGAATGGCGTAACGACTTGGGCACTGTCTCAATGGGGAGCTCGGCGAAGTTGCAATACGGGTGAAGATGCCCGTTACCCGCAGCAGGACGGAAAGACCCCGTGGAGCTTTACTGTACCCTGATCTTGATTTTTGAAATTTGCTGCGCAGGATAGGTGGGAGGCTTCGAAGCCGGATCTTCGGGTTCGGTGGAGCCACCCTTGAGATACCACTCTGCGAATTTCGGAGATCTAACAAGCGGCCGTTATCCGGCCGGTGGACATGGTCAGGCGGGCAGTTTGACTGGGGCGGTCGCCTCCCAAAGAGTAACGGAGGCGCCCAAAGGTCAACTCAGGTTGGTCGGAAATCAACCGTAAGAGTGCATAGGCAGAAGTTGGCTTAACTGCGAGACGTACATGTCGAGCAGGGACGAAAGTCGGGCTAAGTGATCCGGTGGTTTTGTATGGAAGAGCCATCGCTTAACGGATAAAAGCTACCCCGGGGATAACAGGCTTATCTCCCCCAAGAGTTCATGATTGGGCTCGCCATTCGAGCGATCGAATGGGTAATAGTGACTCATATCGGTGAACCCCCGCAAGGGGCAACACCGAGGGAAGTCGGGCGCGACAGCGCCTTGACCCCGTAACGACTGAGAGCGCAAGCTCGAGATGGAAGCGCTGCGTCGCAAGACGCAAATCTATCACTTCCATAATACGTCACCATCTCGCAAGAGATGAAGGTATAGTCTAAGCTACAAGTGATTGTAGATTGCCACATCGACGGGGAGGTTTGGCACCTCGATGTCGGATCGTCGCATCCTGGGGCTGTAGTAGGTCCCAAGGGTTTGGCTGTTCGCCAATTAAAGCGGTACGCGATCTGGGTTCAGAACGTAGAATACACTGCGTCTCCTCCGAGCAATTGGAGGATGTACATCGGCTATATCGGTGAAACCCGACGCTGGCTCCGAACGCCGGCAGGGCAATACCGAGGGAAGTCGGGCGCGACAGCGCCTTGACCCCGTAACGACTGAGAGCGCAAGCTCGAGATGGCTGGTCACTGTCGCACAAACGCGACAAATTTACGACCGCCATAACACGCCGACTCCTGATCACAAGTCAGGATGAAGATATAGTCTATGCCACTGGTAACAGTGGAAATAACATGCGTGAGACAGTTCGGTCCCTATCCGCTGTGGGCGTTACAGACTTGAGGAGCGCTGACCCTAGTACGAGAGGACCGGGTTGGACGGACCGCTAGTGAACCGGTTGTCACGCCAGTGGCAGAGCCGGGTAGCCACGTCCGGATCTGATAAACGCTGAAAGCATCTAAGCGTGAAGCAGACTCCAAGATAAGGTCTGGAACCGCAAGGTGAAGACCCCTGGTAGTCCACCAGGTTGATAGGCCGGAGGTAGAAGCACCGCAAGGTGTGCAGCTGACCGGTACTAATAGGTCGGAAAGTTACTCGCTCTGAAATCATACTTCGAGCAAGCTGGTACAAAGCTCATCATTCGTCGACGACATATCGCTATGCAGTTTTCAGGGAGCAGTGGCACGCGGACGTCCGCGCCCGCCGCTCGCCTCAAAGTTTCCGGTGCTTATAGTGGTGGGGCAACACCCGTTCCCATTCCGAACACGGCAGTTAAGCCCACTAACGCCGATGGTACTGAGACCGCAGGGTCTAAGGGAGAGTAGGTAGGCGCCGGATTATCGAACGAGCCGGCCGCGAGCGATCGCGGTCGGCTCTTTATTTTCCCCACGTCCTTACGGCTTGGGTTTTGGCAATTTGAAGATCGAATCGACCAGAACCGAAAATCCAGGGAGCGCCGCATGCGTGAAGGTCTCGTCGCGCGTGTAGCGCTGCGTCCCTTCGCTGTCGTGCGCGGCAAATGTGCGCTCGACCGGGTCGACGTACAGAACCAACTTCGCGCCGGCGGCGAGATACACGCGTATCTTTTCCTCAATGTCGTGGGAACGGTCGCCAGGCGAGATGATCTCGAACGCCGCATCCGGTGCCATATATGGGATCTGCGCCGCATCTTCTTGGTCGTAACCCAACCGTGCATAGGAAAGAAACGAGACGTCCGGCACGAGGGGTCGTGTCGCCTCGTGTGGAGGCGTTACCCGGAATTCCCACTCCGTCCCGACGCGCCCAGCACCGGTAGCGTCGGCCCAAGCGCCCACGGCGGCTGCCAGCCTAAGTTGAGCCCGCGCATGACGCTCCTGTGGGCTCACCTTTTGAAGCGCGCGACCATTGACCCACTCCGTGGCGGGTTTGGTGATCGGAACCGTGATCTCGCGAGTTGTCGACATACAACGCCTTCCACGTTGGATTATATCACGGGAACTATGCCGAGCGTAAAGGGGGCAAGGTGGCGAAGCTGCGTGCATGTAAGCCGCGTTGAGGAAACCCTGCGTTAGAAATGAACCCAGAGCAACCCCGCCTGTACACCGAATTCGCCGATTGGTTTCACTTGCTCACGGCGCCTGAAGACTACGCGACGGAGGCTGATTTCTACATCAAACACTTCGCCGCCGCGATCGGGCAGGAGCCGCGCACGCTGCTCGAGCTAGGCGCGGGCGGCGGGAACAACGCATCGCACTACAAGCGGCACGTCAAGGCCACGCTCACGGATCTCTCCCCGGCGATGCTCGCCCTCAGCGCGCGCCTCAATCCCGAATGCGAACATATCCAGGGCGACATGCGAACGATCCGTCTCGGCCAAACCTTCGACGCCGTCCTTGTGCACGACGCCGTATGCTACCTCACCACCCTGGACGACTTGCACAAAGCATTCGCCACCGCGTTCATCCACAGCCGGCCCGGCGGCGCAGCCATCTTCGCACCCGACCACATCCGCGAAACGTTCACCGCGACGACGGATCACGGAGGTCACGACGGCGCCGATCGGGGCATCCGCTATCTCGAATGGACCACAGACCCTGATCAGTCTGACTCGACCTATACATCCGAGTTCGCGTATCTGCTGCACGAGCTTGGGAAACCGTCACGAGTCGAGCTCGACACTCACATATGCGGCCTGTTCAGTGCGACCGACTGGCTTCGTGGTCTGCAAGCCGCCGGCTTCCGACCGGTCACCCAAATGGCCGGCCCCGAGGACCCCACAGGCAACTACACGATCTTCGTTGCCGCTCGACCTCGCTGAACGGCTATCAGATGCCGGCCGATTGCCGGGCAGAGACCTTCGCCTTCGAAGCAAGGCTGTATTCGCAGGTCTGATCGCCCAGACAAATGCAACCAGTGCGTCGCAGCGGTGTGCCGACCAATGCTTGGATCCAGCGCTTGACCATGTCCGGGGCTTCATGATGCGCGGTGCAAACCCGCGCAATCGGACAATGATGATTGCGCAGCACGTACGACCTGCCGGTTTGCTCGAGCGAGGGCATGAAGCCGCGCGCCGCCAGGATCTTCGTGGCCCTCTCCAAGCGGGCGGGCCCACGCAGGAGCTGGACAGCCGATTTATCCCGAGCGATCCAGCGGTCGCCGACCCCGCGCAAAACTCGATCGAGCTGCGCCTTGCCGGCGCGGGCCAACTCATCGAGCACGTCGACCGCCAAAGTCTCGTACTCCTGATGGAACGCGCGGTCGGCTTGCGGCGTGAGACCGTAGATGACGCTGGGCCGTCGTTTCCCGGGTCGCAGGCCGATCTGCGTGGCAAGCCCATCGGCGAGCAGCCGTGCTAGCTGGTGTGCAGAAGCCGTCCGAGTGAGCCGGAGCTGACGGGCCAACTCATTGACCGTAAGCCCGCCTCGGATACGCAACGCATCCAACGCAAGCCGGCGTCTATCGTGCATGCGTTCGCAATGTTAGACGGCGCAGGGGGCGCTCCTTGATTAGGTCTGACGGTTAAAACCCTGTTTACAAAATACCCAAATAATAGTATAAATAACACAATAATAGGCATAATTCAAACAAGGGCAACAGGGCGCATTCAGGCTAGCTTTTTCTGGAGGGCAGGATGAGCAGGCGAATCGTTTCACTCGCGGCGGTCGGGATAGTCGCCGCACTGATCGCGCTGGCGGTCACGTTGCAATCTCAGCCGACGCCGATCGCACGCGCTGAAGATAACGCCGCGTTGCCACAAGAACAGATAATCGATCAGAACGCCACCGCGATGGTCGGGCAGGGGCGGCAGACCTTCCGCTACTCCACCTTTGGAGACGAATCGTTTTGGGGCGATGCCCTAAAACTTCACGAGGCCATTGAAGGCGCCGCACTCGGCGGCGTTGGCCGAGGGGTCGATCCGAAAACCGCACTCTCCGTCGGTCTCAAAGTCGACATGGATCGCCTCCCCGCGCCGCTCGTCGAGCAGGTCAAAGCGGGCAAAGTCGACCTCGGCTCTCCGGCGACGACATTGGCCCTCCTGAAACTGGACGCCGTGGTGGGAGTCAAAGGTTTTTTCTACGACGATGCGAGCGACCCGAACGCAAGCCCGCAAGCCGCCGCGGTCAGCCACAAAGGCCTGCGTTCCATCGGCATCACGTGCGCACTGTGCCACTCGACGGTCGACAACGCGTTTGCGCCCGGCATCGGACACCGGCTTGATGGATGGCCCAACCGCGATCTGAACGTCGGCGCCATCGTCGCGCTCGCCCCGGATCTCTCCAGCGTGACAAAGCTCTTGGGCGTCGACAAGCCGACGCTGCTGAAAGTACTGCACAGTTGGGGCCCCGGCAGGTTCGACGCCGAAGTTTTCGTGGACGGCAAAGCGTTCAGGCCCGACGGTAAAACAGCAGCGGTCCTCATCCCCGCCGCCTTCGGACTCGCGGGCGTCAACTTAGGCACGTACGAGGGTTGGGGATCGACGACCGAGTGGAACGCATTCGTGGCGAACCTGGAAATGCATGGCAAAGGCACGTTCGTCGACCCTAGACTGAAGAACGCCGCGCAATTTCCGGTAGCGGTCAAGAACCACGAATTCGACGTGCGACAAAAGCCCGACCTTATCACATCGCAACTCGCCGCCCTGCATTTCTATCAGCTTGCCATCCCCGCTCCACTGCCGCCCGCGGGCTCGTACGACGCGGCGGCGGCTGCCCGCGGACGCCAAGTCTTCGCCATGGCGCGATGCGAGACGTGCCATGCACCGCCGCTCTACACCGAACCTGGCTACAATCTGCATACGCCGGCGGAAATCGGTATCGACGACTTTCAAGCCAATCGTGCTCCCACCCACGGCTATCGGACCACGCCACTGCGCGGCCTGTTCGCGCGGGAGAAGGGCGGCTTCTATCACGACGGAAGATTCGCAGACCTCGGCGCGGTCGTCGATCACTACAACACGTTCTTCAAACTTCGCCTGACGGCGCATGAGAAGAGCGACCTCGTCGAATACCTCAAGTCCCTATAGCACTCATCAGGAGAATCACAATGGCAGACGTTAAGATCGTACCGACCCCAAATGGCCCGAACATGATCACCGGCGTCATCGGTCTGGCATGGCCGAGTGGTCATGGGATTTCCAAGACGGGCGAGGCTGACAAGAGCGGCGCGATCTTATTGTGCCGCTGCGGTCACTCCAAGGACAAGCCGTTCTGCGACGGCTCGCATAAGACCGTCGGTTTCAAGTCGATCGAGGGCGACGCAACCGCCCACAAATCACCTACGTAGCCACGGACCGCGCCTAAACGTAGCCACGGCCCTTTAGGTCCGTGCATGCAATTATTGCTCTACCCCCGAAAGAAAAATGTCCGCCGACGAGACCCTCAAACGTCGAGGATTTAGAACTGCCTAAAACGGTTCAACCACCACCTATCCCAAGGAGAAGCAACATGAGCGAATTTCTATACCTGTACCGCGGCGGACAGCGGCCCAGCTCACCGGAGCAAGGCGAGAAGGAGATGCAGAAGTGGGTCGCCTGGCTCAAGGAGCTCGGCGCGAAAGGCCACATCAAGGATCAGGGTCAGCCGCTTGACTCCACCGGCAAGGTCGTCGCCGGCAAACAGAAGACGATCACGGACGGCCCCTACGCGGAGTCGAAGGACGTCGTCGGCGGCTACACGCTTGTCGAGGCCAAGGATCTCACACACGCCGCCGAACTCTCCAAGGGCTGCCCGATCTTCGATTCCGGCGGCCTTGTGGAAGTCCGTCCAGTCATGCAGATGTAGTGGAACCAGACGAACATCTCTTCCGGCGCGAAGCGGGGCGCATGGTCGCCGCGCTTACGCGCATCTTCGGAATCCACAACCTCGCGCTGGCAGAAGACGTCGTGCAAGACGCCTTCTGTCGGGCGCTCGAGGTCTGGAGACTGCGCGGCATACCGGAAAACCCGTCCGCGTGGCTCATGGCCACTGCCAAGAACCGCGCGATCGACGTCCTCAGGCGCGAACGCACCGCGCGCACTTTTGCGCCGGAACTCGGGCGCCTGCTCGAGAGCGAATGGACCCTCGTCCCCACCGTCGCGGAATTCTTCGCAGCCCACTCGATCAAAGACGATCAGCTGCGCATGATGTTCTCATGCTGCCATCCTCGATTGCCGGAGCCCGCCCAAATCGCGCTTGTGCTCAACCTGTTGTGCGGCTTCAGCGTCGATGAGGTCGCCGGCGCATTCCTCAGCGGCCACGCCGCGGTCGAGAAGCGCATCACGCGGGCGAAAAAAGTGCTCGCAAGTTCGAAGCGGCTATTCGATCTCGCCGACCGCGACTTCGGAGCGCGCCTTTCGGCCGTGCAGCGCGCGCTCTATCTGCTTTTCAACGAAGGTTATCACGGCGCAAGCCCGGAGTCGGCGGTGCGCGCCGAGCTCTGTAGAGAAGCCATGCGGCTCACCGACCTACTCCTGGAAAATCCGCTGACGTCGACGCCGGCGACGCGCGCGCTCGCCGCGCTCATGTGCCTCCACGCAGCGCGCTTGCCGGCGCGCCTCGACGCGATGGGCAACCTGACCCCGCTCTTCGACCAGGACCGATCGCGCTGGGATGCGCAGCTCTTAGCCAAAGGGCAAGCGCTGCTCGATGACTCGGCCGTCGGCTCCGAGTTGAGCGAATATCATGTCGAGGCCGCGATCGCATGGGTTCACGCGAGCGCGCGGCGCGCCGAGGATACCAACTGGGAACGCATCGTGTCGCTGTACGACACCTTGATGACGATCCGTCCGTCTCCGGTCGTCGCGCTCAACCGCGCCATCGCGGTCGGCCAAGCAGAAGGTCCCGAGCGCGGGCTTGAAGAGATACGCGCCATCGCAAACCGCGAGCGTCTCGCCGCCTATCCATTCTATTCTGCGGCCCTCGGCGAGCTGGAACTCAGAAGCGGCCGGCGCGAAAAAGCGCGCGAGCACCTCAAAGCAGCGCTCGCGCTCGCGCGCAATCCCACGGAGCGGCGCTTTCTCGAGCAGCGCGTCGCCGCATGCACGATCGAATACATACCCGCGAACCGAATAATGTAGTGTTCCGAGCGAGCTCAGCGAGCTCGCATGTAGCGTTCCGAGCGAAGCTCGGAGTTCGTCGCCTGATCATCCGTGCTATAATCGTTTCCCACAATGAAAATTAGCCTAAGAGGCCGAATTCCAAGGTCTCGCAGGGCCTTCGGGACTCGTTCTGGCTCCAAGGGATGCAGGCCGGCTTCAAGGGCGCGCTCGACTGCATCAAAGCCTTCTCCGAGACGGTAGGTCAACGCCGATCTCCTATCGTTCATCACCACGTCGGTCGAACAGCCCGAGATGGTCGCAACCTGGCGTTCCGAGCGAAGCTCGGAGTCTACCCCGCCTCAGGCTGCGCGGAGTGGTTTGAGCCGCGCGATCTGCTTGGCCTCGGGGCCGTATTGGACGTCGTACATATCGACCGCAAGCTGCAGATTCATCCAAGTCTGCGCGTCGACGCCCAGCACGCGTTCCAGCCGCAGTGCCATGAGCGGAGTGACGGCGCGCTTCCCGTTAAGGATGGCGTTGAAGTTCTGCCGACTGATGCCAAGCCGACCCGCAAGCTCGCCCTGCGTTACGTCGAGACCGTTGTCGCCCAAGAACATGTCGCGGAGCACCGCGCCGGGGATGCTTGGGCGTCGATGCCTTGGAGTCTCGACTCTTCTCATTTTGTTAGTCCTCATCATGAAAATGACCGGCGTGAATCTCGCAAGCTTGGTGTTCCTGCCAGATGAAGCGAATGCGGTACGGGCCGGCAATGCGTAGCTGATAAGTCCCTCGCAACGCACCCCGCAATTCCTTGAAATCGGCGCCCGAGGGCAGCGCGGTGAAGGATGCTAGACTGGCGGCTTGGCAGACGAAATCGAGGCGCACCCTCGATTTGGCCTGGTGGATCGGCGAGACCGCGCGCCGGGCGGCTTTGCTGGAGATGCCTTCCCAAAGGTCGCGCGTCGCCGTGTCCCTGAAGCGGCGCATTCACAATCCCGATTATATACTGTCAAGTGACACTTGACAAGAGGCTTCACAAGAGAAGCCACGAGATATATTCACGCGTGTCGCAGCCTCGTCTAGGCCGTTGTGTCTAAGTTGGGCGATCGCCCGGGCCAGCGGCCCGCCGGTCATTGTGCGGCGAGGATTTGCGCGTGCTCGGGCCCCAACGCGCACTCAGGATGCAGTTGGTGACCCGCTGGATCGACGAGCGCGAGATATGTCTCCATCGCGTGAAAACATTTCACCGACCAATGCGCGAGCCTTCGCGAGTCGAAGGGCTGCACGGCGTCGACGTGCCTGTAGCGCAGAAAATCGGGCGGCAGGTTCGGAACCCAATCCGGGGCGTTGACGATCCGCCACGATGTCAGATCGAGTTCGTTGAATTCCGAAACGAAGTCGGCGTCGCCGACGCGCGGCGAGGCAAAGGTGCAAAGCTGCAGTTTGCCGGGTTTGGCTTTGCGCGCGTGTTCGATCACGTACAACGTGCCCAGCGCGGCGCCAAGGCTGTGACCCGTCACGGCGATCGAGGGTTCAGCAGCAGACACACCGCGTGGCCGATCGCGCATGGCGTCTTCCACCTGATCCGCAAAGGAGCCCTTAAGCTCGACCGTCTCGTTCGATGCACGCAAATTTGGGTGGGCCGGCGGCGGCAGAGTCGGTGCCTCGCCGGCCTTCGCAGCACGGCGCACTTTCAACGTCTTGTAGATCCTGTCGAAACCGTGCGCTACCAACCCTCCGTCGGGGGCTGGCGTGAAGGGCACCTTGAAGATCGAGAAGTCGTCAATCCACTCAATCCAGCCTTGGGTGCCTCGAATCGCAAGCACGTTCACGCTTGCATCTTTTTGAGCTTGAGCGATGAATCCATAAAAACGCGGCGGCAGCTCGATCACAAGGAAGTCCGACATCTGTATCCACGCTACCAGGTCCCAGCCCGGCGGCAGCTGGGGTGCCGGCGTGAGGTCGTCGTTGTCCGAACGGAACATGCTATAAGCGGCCTGGATAAGGTCGCCGTACCCAGCAGCGGCTTGCGGATCAAATGGCCGGCTCGGGCTCATCAGGCTACCAGCGCGAGATCAGCATCTTCTTGCGCGTGTAGAAATCAACGCCGTCGGTGCCGTGCAGGTGCAGATCGCCGTAAAACGATCCCTTCCATCCGGAGAACGGGAAGAACGCGAAGGGCTGAGCCACGCCGACATTGATGCCGATCATGCCTGCGTCGACGCGCTCGCGAAATTCGAACGCAGCTTTACCGCTGCGCGTGAAGATCACCGCCATGTTGCCGTACGGCATCGAGTTCGTCTGGGCGATCGCGGCATCCAAACTGTCGACGGCCGAGACGGACAGCACGGGCCCGAAGATCTCTTCTCGGCCGACCGACATTTCCGCGCGCACACCGTCGAGCACAGTGGGCCCGAGGAAAAAGCCCGGCTGATCCAAATAACCACGACCGTCGGCCACCAAAGTCGCGCCCTCAGCCACGCCGCGCGCGATCAAGTCGGCGACTTTGCGGCGGTGCTCGTCGCGAATGAGCGGTCCCAAGGTGACGCCCGGGCGATCACCCGGTCCCACGACGAGCTTTGCGGCTTCCGATTTCACGGCCGCGACCAGCGTGTCGTGGGCCGAGCCGACCCCTATCGCGAGACTGCCCGCAAGACAGCGCTCGCCGGCGTTGCCAAAAGCAGAATTCAAAACGGCCGGCACGGCGATGTCAAGATCCGCATCCGGCATGACGACCATATGATTTTTCGCACCGCCGGCCGCCTGGACACGCTTACCGGAGCGCGCTGCTTCCATATACACGTGGCGCGCTGCGGGCTCCGAGCCCACGAACGATATCGCGGCGATGCCCGGATGCGCGAGCAAAGCATCGACCGTGTCGCGCGCGCCATGCACCACGTTGAGCACGCCCTCCGGGAAGCCGGCTTCCAAGAAAAGTTCTGCGAGCCGCACCGCGCCCAGCGGCGTCCGCTCGGACGGTTTCAAAATGAACGTATTGCCGCACACGACCGCGAGCGGGAACATCCACAACGGGATCATCACCGGGAAATTGAACGGCGTGATGCCCGCGACGACGCCCACCGGGAAGCGATAGAGGCTTTGCTCCACGTCGGCCGTGACGTTGCGCAGCGTGCGTCCTTGCAGCAAGGTCGGCGCGCCGCACGCGAAATCGACGACTTCGATGCCGCGCCGCACCTCGCCGCGCGCTTCATCGAGCGTCTTGCCGTGATGGCGCGTCACGATGGCGCTCAAGCCTTCGAAATCGGATTCCAAGAGAGCCTTGAAGCGGAACATCAGCCGCACGCGTTCAGTGACGGCCGCGCGCGACCAAGCGGACCACGCCTTAGCAGCGGCTTCCACGGCCAGCGCCACGTCGTCCGCGGTGGAAAGCGGCACGCGTTCGATCGTCTCGCCGGTCGCGGGGTCGTAGACAGGCAGCGTCTCTCGCTCCGGCCGAACCCAACGCGCGCCGATGAGGTTGCCGATCATGGCTGACGCTTCCCCGTCCGACGCAAGCGCCCCCTCGCCCCGTCCGAACCCCTCCGGGGAAGCCTGGCGGGAAACGGTCATAAGCGCGCGAACCGGGGGGATTACCTTTTAAGGAGGGCAGCATGTCCAAGTCGCGACTTAATCGAGATTCTTTTCTCAAACTAGTCGGCGCCGCAGGCGTGGCTCTTTCCGCCGGAGCGCCGGCATTCATCCCCCAACGGGCCGCCGGCGCCGACACCCTCAAGATCGGCGTGGACGAAGAAATCACCGGCGTTTACGCGACCCCCGCGCGCAACCAAATTCGCGGCTATCAGATGGCGCTAGACGAGTGGAATAAAAAGGGCGGCGTCCTCGGACGGCAGCTCGAGCTTGTCGTCGAAGACAACGCCAACAATCCGGGCATTTCGGTCGAAAAAGCGCGCAAGCTCATCCGCGAAGACAAAGTCGTTGCGCTCATGGGCACCGTCAACAGCGCGGTGTCGGTGGCGGTGAGCAACGTCGCCTTCGAACTCGGCATCCCGTTCATCGACGCAGGCGGCCACACGGATGCGGTCACCGGCAAGAGCTGTCACTGGACCACCTACCGCACGTGCCACAGCACGTGGATGGAGACCCACGCCACGGGCTTCTCGATCAGCAAGCTCTACGGCAAGAAGTGGTATTTCATCGCGCCCGACTATGCGTATGGCCACGCGTTGCTGGACGGGTACAGAGATCTCGAGAAAAAACTCGGCGTCACCATCGTCGGCACGGATCTCACGCCATTGGGCACCGCCGACTTCAGCGCGTATCTGACGAAAGTGCAGAGCGCAGCGCCGTCGTGCCTCTTGCTGATGGTGCAGGGCGACGACTTGACCAACGCGCTCAAGCAAGCCAACTCGATGGGATTGTCCAAGCGCATCCCGATCGCGGGCCCGCAAGCCGAACTTGAGACGTTCTGGCCGCTGCCCCAAGAAGCGCGCGTCGGCAGCTTCGGCTTCGAATGGTACTACAAAAGCGCTCTCGTGCTCGGCAAAAACAACTACGCGCACGAGTTCGTCAGGAAGTACATGGCGCAGCACAAAGAACCGCCGACCGCGCGCAGCGCATTCGGCTACATCACGGCCAATCGCATGGCAACGGCGATCCAGACAGCCAACTCGACCGACGCGGTGAAGATCGCCAAGGCGATCGCCGGTACGCACTTCAACGCGCTGTGCGCGACCGACGGCTACTATCGCAACGAGGACCATCAGCTGATGTGGCCGATGTGGTTCGGCGATGTGCGCGCCGCCGGGACTCCCGGTGATCCGCTGGACATCTTCGACCTCAAGGACGTACAGCCGGCGGACGCCATCGAAAAGACCGTCCAAGAACAATCCACCATCTGCACGATGTCGTTCCCGTCCTAAAGGAAGCGGGGAGCGGCACGCGCCGCTCCCCGAACCTATGCTCGAACGCCTCCTGCCGGAACTCGTCAACGGCATCGTCCTCGGCGCATTCTTCGCGATCGTCGCGATAGGCCTGTCGCTGATCATGAACCTGACCGGCACCATCAACATGGCGCACGGTTCATTCATGACGCTCGCAGGCTACCTCGCTTTCACGCTGGTCAGCCGCGGCACGAATTTTTGGTACGCATTGATCATTGCGGCCTTGCTCACGATGGTCGTGGGCATCCTCACCGAGCGGTTGTTGGTGTCGCCGCTCTACAAACGACTGCCTATCTACAGTCTGCTGCTCACGTTCGGCTTGTCGCTCATCGCCGAAGAGACCTATCGCCTCATCTGGGGGCCAAGCGCGGTGCCGTTTGGGCCGCCCACCTACTTGCTCGGCGCGACCAACGTCTTTGGTGCGCCGCTGCCCAGTTACCGGTTGGTGATCGCCGTTGTGCTCTTGGTCGTGATGGCGGCCCTCGTGGTCTTTCTCTACAGATCGCGGCTCGGTCTGCGTTTGCGCGCGGCCGTGCAAGATTCCGAGATGCTGGCGGCGCTCGGCATCAACACCCAGCTTTTGTACATGGCGAACTTCGCCATCGGCATTCTGCTCGCAGGCGTGGCCGGCGTGTTCGCCGCCGGCTTGCTCGGTCTGAACCCGAACATGGGCAACAACTTGCTCATGCCCGCGTTCATCACCGTCGTGATCGGCGGCATGGGCAGCCTGACCGGCAGCATCGTGGGAGGTCTGCTCATCGGCGTGGCGGTGAGCGTCGCGACGCTGTACATACCCGTCGCCTCGGAACTGGTCATGTACCTGATGATGGCGGTCGTGCTGCTCATCCGGCCGCGCGGGCTTTTCGGCGAAGAGGGTCTATTCGGATGAGCCGCTGGCGGACGATCCTCGGCTTGTCTGTCCTCGCGCTATTGCTGCTCGCGCTGCCGATGCTCATGCCGCTCGCGAAGCTGGACATCACCCTCGGCGTGACCGTGCTGCTCTTCGGCTTGGCGGCCGCCAGCGTCAACCTGCTTGTCGGCTACACGCGCACCATGGCATTCGGCAACGCTGCGTTCTTCGGCTTGGGCGCATACGGAGCGGCGCTGTTCGTGCAATACATCAAGCCGAATTTCTTGCTGGCGATCGCCGTCGGCTCGATCGCCGGACTCGTCGGAGCGCTCGTGCTCGCGCCGTTTCTGATACGGCGGCGCGGCATCTACTTCGCGCTGCTGACCATCGCTTTCGGACAAGTGTTCTACTTCATCGCCTACCGCATGACCAACATCACCGGCGGCGAGGACGGCATGACGGTGACCCGACCGCTGCTGCGCATCGGTTCCTGGAGCGCCGGCTCGCATGAATATTTCTTCTACTACTTCGTGCTGGCGATTTTCGGGCTCGTGATGCTCGGACTGTGGTACGTCGTGAGTTCGCCCTTCGGCCGAACCCTCGTGGCCATCGGACAGAACGAGGTGCGGGTGCGCTATCTCGGGCTCAACAGCGATCGCTTCATCTTCGGAGCACTCGCGATTTCCGGCTTCGTTGCCGGCATCGCCGGCGCGCTCTATGCGATGTCCATAGAGTTCGCTTATCCGCTGTTGCTCGATTGGCACCAATCCGGCGACTTCGTCATGATGGTGGTGCTCGGCGGATCGGGAACGTTTTGGGGGCCGCTGCTCGGCAGCGCCATCTACGTGATCGGCCAGAACGTGCTGAGCAGTTGGACGCACGCCTGGCAGATCATCATCGGCGGGATGTTCGTGGCATGCGTCTTGCTCTTCCCGCGCGGCATCTTGGGCCTCGCGTTGCGCCAGCGCCGCACCGTAGCCGTAACCGTAGCCGAGGCCAAGACGCCATGAGCACGGCCGTAGCAGGAGCGCTGCTGGAAGCGCGCGAGGTCTCGCTCTCGTTCGGAGGCGTGAAAGCCGTCGATCAGGTGAGTCTGTCGGTGCAGCCCGGTGACCTGCAGGCGATCATCGGTCCCAACGGCGCCGGTAAGACGACGCTGTTCAACGCGCTCACTGGCTACTTCATGCCCGACGCCGGCGAAGTCTACTTTCGCGGGCAGCTCATCACCCGCGCGCCGAACCACGTGCGCGTGCGCATGGGCATCAGCCGCACCTTCCAAACGCCGAGCATCTTCCCCGAGCTCAGCGTCACCGAGAATCTCGCCATCGGCGTCAACAGCCAAAAATCGTTGGCGCAACGTTTCCGGCCTCTCTCGGCCGCGCAGCGCCGCGCGGTCGACGAACGCATCGACGAGCTGCTCGGTTTCGTCAACCTGCGCAAGGCGCGCGACCAAATCGTGTCGCTGCTCTCGCACGGCAGCCAGCGCTTGGTCGAGATCGCGATGAGCCTATCGGTTTCGCCGCAGCTGGTCATGCTCGATGAGCCGACGGCCGGTCTCGCCGAAGCCGAAACGGACGGCATTTTGAGCGTGATCCGCGACCTGCACACGAGGCTTGGGCTCACGGTGCTGTTCGTGGAGCACAATATGCGCTTTGTATCCGCGCTGGCGGATGAGGTCACCGTCATGGAACGCGGTCGCGTGATCGCGCGCGGCGTGCCGACCAGCGTGCTAGCGGATCCGGCGGTTCGCGACGCCTACCTGGGAACCGAAGAGGTCGCCAGTGTCTGACCTGCTCGAAGTCGATCGCATCAACACGTATTACGGACGCAGTCATATCCTGCGCGACGTATCGCTGCGCGTCGAAGCCGGGGAAATCGTGGCGTTGCTCGGACTCAATGGAGCCGGCAAGACGACGACGTTGCGCAGCATTCTTGGACTCACGCCGCCGAAGAGCGGCAGTATTCGCTTCAACGGCCAAGACGTGCAGCGAAAGGCTCCGTTCCAGATCGCGTGCTGCGGCGTCGGCTACGTGCCCGAGGGGCGGCGGGTGTTCGCCGCTCTGACGGTCACTGAGAACCTGCAGCTTGCGGAGCGCGGTACCGGTGACGGTGCATGGAATATCCCCGCGGTGCTCAAGCGCTTCCCGAAACTCAAGGAGCTGCGCGATCGCAAATCGGGCCGGCTTTCGGGCGGCGAGCAGGAGATGCTGGCGATCGGCCGCGCGCTCGTCGGAAATCCGACGTTGCTGCTCGTCGACGAACCCTCGCAAGGCTTAGCGCCGATCGTGGTCATCGACTTGTATCGGACGCTCGAAGAGCTCAAGGCGCACGGCGTCTCGATCTTGCTCGTCGAGCAAAACGCGCTGCTGGCGCTGAAGATCTCGAGTCGGGCGTATGTGTTGGATGACGGCCGCGTGGTGTACGACGGCCCATCGTCGGATTTGGTGAACGACAGACAGCGTATGCGTACCCTAATGGGCCTCTTGGAGGATGTGGCCACCTAAATGTAGCGTTCTTAAATGTAGTGCCGGGGCTTTTGCCCCGGACGTGTTATTTTGAATTTGTAGTGCCGGGGCTTTAGCCCCGGAAAATGTAGCCACGGACCTTTAGGTCCGTGCCTTTATCGTAATTAAATGTAGCGTTCCGAGCGAAGCTCGAATAATGGTATTTGGGTTTGTAGTGCCGGGGCTTTAGCCCCGGGAATGTGGTATGCCGGACTTTAGTCCGGCACTGCTCCGCGTACGCACGCGGCCGCGCGCTCGAGCAATAATTCGCGCTCGCGTGCATTCCGCGTAAGAGACGCAGCGCGCTCAAACTCCGCGCGGGCCTCACCCAAACGGCCAAGTTTGGCGAGCAGGTCGCCGCGCACGGTCGGCAAGAGATGGTAGGCTCGCAGCGACGGCTCCGACGTCAGCGCATCAACCAGCTCCAAACCCGCCGCCGGTCCGAACGCCATCGAAACGGCGACCGCACGATTCAACCCTACAACGGGTGACGGGGCGATCTGCGCCAGCGCATCGTAAAGGGCCGCAATGCGCGCCCAGTCGGTCTCATCAGGCGTTCGCGCCCGCGCATGACAAGCAGCGATCGCGGCTTGCAACGCATACGGACCAAGCGCGCCGCCCAACTGCTCCGCCCGCCCAAGAGCCGCCAGCCCGCGACGAATCAGAATGCGGTCCCAGCGCGCGCGGTCCTGATCGAATAACAAAACAGGCTCTCCCGCCGGCCCGGTGCGGGCGCCGGAACGCGACGCCTGGATTTCCATCAGCGCAACGAGCCCATGAACCTCCGGCTCCTGAGGAGCAAGCTCGGCCAAGATGCGGCCCAGACGAAGCGCGTCTTCGCACAGCGCCGGCCGCATCCAATCGTCGCCCGCGGTTGCCGCGTAGCCCTCGTTGAAGATCAAATAGATAACCTCGAGCACCGACGACAGCCGCGCGGCCAGCTCGTCTCCGCGCGGAACCTCGAACGGAACCCGCGCTTCAGACAGCGTCCGTTTTGCCCGGACGATCCGCTGCGCGACGGTCGCCTCGCCAACGAGGAACGCACGCGCGATCTCGTCGGTCGTCAAACCCCCGAGCAAGCGCAGCGTCAAAGCGACGCGCGCCTCGGTCGAGAGAACCGGATGACATGCGATGAACATCAAGCGCAGGAGATCGTCGCCGATGTCATCGTCCAGCGCGCCGTCGAGATCCGACATCGCGATCTCCTGTTGCGTCTCCAACTCGCGACCGAGCTGCTCGTGCTTGCGCTCCAGCCGCTTGCTTCGGCGCAGCAGGTCAATCGCGCGATGCTTCGCGGTGGCCATGAGCCAGGCGCCCGGTTTATCGGGGATGCCTGTCTCCGGCCACCGCTCAAGCGCTGCAACCAAAGCATCCTGCGCGAGCTCCTCGGCCAGCCCGACATCGCGCACGATCCGCGTGAGACCGGCGATGAGCCTGGCCGATTCGATCCTCCAGACCGCGTCGATCGCGCGATGGGTGTCGGAGTCGGTCAGCGCCGCGCTTCCTCGCGCGCGCCTTGAATCTCCGGCGGGAAGTCCGACAACTCGAATATCTGCCGGATTTCGATCTCGACGCCGCCGTCAAACGGAGCGCGCTTGACCCACTCAATCGCCTCTTGCTTCGATTTGACTTCGAAGATCCAGAAGCCGGCGATCAATTCCTTCGCCTCGGTGAAGGGTCCGTCGATCACGGTGCGCTTGGCGCCGTCGAACTTGACTTTCGCGCCCTTCGACGTCGGCTGCAGCCCGTCGGCCTCCAGCAGCACGCCTGCCTTGCGCAGCTCCTCGTTGTACCGCCCCATCTCGGCAAAGAGCTCCTTGGGCGGCAGAAGGCCCGCCTCCGAGTTCTTGTCGCCCGGGACAATCACCATGAATCTCATAACATTTTTCTCCTTCCTACGCTACTTCCGCAGAGGGATCAATGCGCGCAACCGCTCGTCGCGCAAGAAAATCCCGCCCCAGATCAGCACGGCGATAAGAACCGGAAAGACCAGGCTGAAGAGCGGCTGGTCGCTGCGCAGCTGCGTAGCGATCGCGCCGCCAAGATAGCCGGTCAGCAAGATCGCGCCGAGCACCGAGGTACGCGGAATGACGTAAAGGGCGATACAGACCAACTCCGTGATCCCGAGACCGATAGCAGCGCTCTGGGGGAAACCGAGCTTGGCGAATGCCTCCACGACTGCCGGCGGCCTCATAATATGTATCGTGGCATCGAAAAGTAAGAACAGCACCATCAGCGTGCTCATGACGCGTCCGGTCCAAACCATCGCCCCCCGAACCGCGCGAGCGGTTTCCTTCAAGCTTTTCCATCACAGCTCCGATCTAGAAGTCCGACTCTTCGAACACCTGGCGCACCTCGATCACGTCGCCATCTTGAGCAGGGCAGCGCAATGCCCATGCAACCGCCTCTTCCTTCGACTTGACCTGGATCATCCAGTAGCCCCCAAGCAGCTCCTTCGCCTCGGCGAACGGCCCATCGGTCGCAGTGCCCTTGCCGCCGGAGAACTTGATCCGCGCGCCCTTTTGGCTGGGGTGCAGCCCGTCGAGCGCGAGCACCACCCCCGCTTTGGTCAGCTCATCGTTGTACTTGCCCATCGCGGAAACCAGCCTGGCGTCCGGTCGAAAGTCCGCCTCAGCCTTTTCGTACCCCTTTGGGATCATCAGCATCATGAATCGCATCGTACTTTCTCCTCTCTACCCATACGACGAACAACCCTCCACGAAATCGACATCGCAACCACAGACCCCGACCAAGGTAGCCACGGACCCCGACTAACGTAGCCACGGACCCCGACTAACGTAGCCACGGACCTTTAGGTCCGTGTCAAGCTTTGCCCGCCACGTTCCCGCATAACGCGCTCAGCCTCGCCCACAATATCCCGAACCAAATCGCCGGCGCCCCTCGTGGTCGACACAAGACCGACGCCCTCTCCCGCCCATACCGGCCTCCGGCTGACGTCATCGGCGCGGACGGCAGCGTCTAAGTCAGCCACCGCCTCAGCCGCGGCCGCTCCCAGTTCAGCCTCGCGACCATGCCATCGATCGCTAAAGGCATTGCGCGCCGCGCGGCCGGCGATGTGCGCGGGCCACGGATTGCCGCGAGCGATATCAAAAACGCGAGTCAGGATCGTGTCCGCCGCGCTCATCTCCAGGATGCGGCGCTTTTGGTTGGGCGAATACAAACTCTCGGGCGATGCGAGAAAAGCGGTTCCGATCCAGGCCCCTTCGGCGCCGAGCATGAGCGCCGCGGCCAGCGCCCGCCCGTCGGCGATACCGCCCGCGGCTATCACCGGCAGCGGGGCCACCGCACTCGCTACCACCGGCACGAGCGCCATCATCGAAATCGACCCCGTGTGCCCGCCGGCCTCCGCACCTTGAGCCACGATCGCAGCAACGCCCGCTGCCGAGGCGCACAGTGCCCCTTCAACGCTCTGCACCTGACAGATGACCTTCGCGCCCGCTGCAAGCGCGGCGGACATATAAGGTGACGGATCGATGAACGAGTGCGAGATGACCGGGACCCGCTCGCTGAGCGCCACCTCGTACAACTCGGGCATCTCGGGCAACCAATGGGTGACGAAGCCGACACCGAAGGGTCGGCTGGTCCGTTCGCGCACCAGCCGGATCTGAGCCTTGAGCCAACTGGCCTCGTGACCCATCGCTGCGATAAGCCCCAGGCCGCCGGCTTCGGAGACAGCTGCGGCAAGCTCGCCCCCGGCGGCCCCGGCCATCGGCGCGCTCACAATAGGTTTTTCGATCCCAAAGAGATCACAGATGCGCGTGTGAAGCATGAAACTCAACCTCGCAGGGATGGCTTACCCCCTTCGCTCGCGAAACCCCGCGAAGCTTTGTTACTTTTCGCACACATGACCGCGAGGATTTTGCACATGAAGCACACGCTGCCAACCCTCATCGCCGCTGCCCTGCTCGCCGGCTGCAATTCTAATACCATCTTCGGGCACCCGGTGGGACCGCCACCGCTCATCTACGTCGCCAATAACACGAAAGTTTTCGTCTTCGATTTCCAAGGCAACCCGGCAACTGTGTCGGGAACTTTTCCGAACACGAACTTCCCAGATGACGTCGTCTACAACCCCACCAACGGTTTCCTGTACGTGGCCAACTCTGGCAATGACACGATCACCGTCTACGACCTGCAAGGCAACCAGCAGACGGTGAGCGGCACCTTCGCCGGAGTCAGCAGCCCTCGCGGCATGATCTATGATCCGGCCAACGGTCTTCTATACGTGGCCAATAATAGTTCGATCATTACGGCCTACGATAAGAACGGAAACCTGCAAACCTTGACCGGAGGCTTCCTCGGCCTGAACGGCCCCGAAGCCATCGCGTACGACTCTGCCAACGGCTTCCTCTACGTCGTCAATTTCTTCGGCCCCATGACCGTCTACGATCAGCAGGGGAACCTGCAGACCACAACCGGGGCATTCACCGGGTCGACGCAAAGTTGCGGAGTGGTATTCGCTCCGACGACCGGGCATATCTACGCCAACGGTTGCTCTCCGACTGGCCCATGGCATGTGTACGACGCCCAGGGAAATACGGTGACGATCAGCGGCACGTTCCCGAATTCGACCTCTCCGCGCATCACGTTCTACTATGCCCGCGGCGACAGCATCTACGTTCCGGAGCAAGGCGGTACGAAGGTGAACAACTACGACCCGAGCGGCAATCAGCAACCGTTAAGCGGATCGTTCACGGGTTTAACCAACCCGTTTGGTCTCACCGTCGCGCCCTAAACGATTCGATTAATGTAGTGCCGGGGCTTTAGCCCCGGAGGTATTTGGTCGGTTTAGACAGTGACTCGGATCAGCTCGACCTGGCCAGGTTTCGGCACAGGCAGGTTCCGGTCGCGAAGCGCATCGAGATGATCGGCGATCGCCCCCGGCGCCGAGGCGAGCAACTCTTCGCGCGTGTCGGCCGCAAGCAAGAGACCGGGCAAGTCCGGCCATCCGGCTTAAGCGGCGTCGATGGTGAAAGCGACCGCTGCAGGCTCCGGCACGACCTCACCGTGCTCGCGCAAAGACTCGACGTGCAAAAGGACAGCCTCGCGAATCCTATCCGCGACAAAGTCGCGCGTCGGCCCAACAGCCGTGCAGCCTGGAAGATCTGGCACATATGCGCCCCACCCAGTTTCCCCATGCTCGACTACAGCAATATATTTCATCGCCTTCACCCGTGAACCAACACATGCCCGCGCTTTTTCGGATTGCGCGTCCGCCGAATGGTGATCTCCACATCCTGCCCCAATGAGGTAAGAACGCGCATGAGGCGTTCATAGGAAAAATCCCGCGTGTCGCCTCGCATTAAGCGGGAAACCTGAGGCTGAGTTAGGCGGATGAGTTTTCCGGCCTTCTCCTGGCTCATTTCCTTGCGCGTGAGCAGATCCGCAATCGTTTCGACAATGCGTGCCTTTGCGAGCGCTTCCTCCGGCTGGTCGAGACCAATATCCGCGAATATGTTGCCGCTACTGCGCCTTACAGATTTATCGTTCTTTCTCGCCATAGTTCTCGTTCCAGTGCCTCTGGGCTGTCTGAAGGCGACGCTCGATCCGCTCCAATTCGCGCCTTGGAGTAGCTATACCCGACATCGATTTCTTTTGGAAGGCGTGCAGCACGTAAACAACGTCGCCAAACTTGGTCGTGCATGCCGTGCGGTACGTCCGGCGGCCAGAATCGTCGCGCACGGCGATCTCAATCACGTCCCGCAAGTTGCCTTTCATAGCCTTGGCGTCTGGATGGTCCTTGCCGCGCTGGATCTGACGCAGAGCGTAGCCCGTCACGAACTTGACTTCCGGCGGAAACGAGGAAAGATCGTCTTTAGAGGATGCGAGGAACTCCAACGGTCGATCTCGCCAAGCCGGTGGCTTGTCGCCGAGGCTCAAGAATCCTTATACCATATCCGGTCTAAACGCGCAAGCACAGCAACGCATCACGCGCGTGGCTTGATCTGTCAAGGGGCATAGAAAGCCCGTCCGCGAGGAGCCCCGGCTAGTCCGCTACCCGAAAGCCGATATGATTGGCCGAACTGCTGGGCTCGGTTTGCCCGCGCCCGCCGACTTCATAGCGCGAGCAGAACTGATCCGTGCAAAGGAACGAGCCGCCGCGCACCGATCGCTTGCGCACGCTGGGCTGGGTGACATCAAGACTATCCGCCGGCCCCTTCGGGTTCACGGCAACGCCACCGGCAGCCGCCAAAGAAGCGTAATAATCCGTACGATACCAATCCGACGTCCACTCCCACACGTTGCCGGACATGTCGTAAAGACCGTAGCCGTTCGGATGGAATGAACCCACCCGCATGGTCGTGGGGTGATTGTGCGGCGCAGTACTGTGGTCCGGGAAGTGCCCCACAAACGTGTTGGCCATCGTCACACCCCGCGGCGCGAACTCCCCACCCCACGCGTATTGCCTGCAGCTCAGCGCGCCGCGCTCCGCGAACTCGAACTCCGCCTCGGTCGGCAAGCGCATCCCCGCCCACTTCGCATACGCTTGCGCGTCCTCGAACGCGATCTGCACCGCCGGATAGTCCCCGCGCCCGACAATCGAACTCCGCGGCCCATCCGGATGTCGCCAATTCGCGCCGGGTACATAGCGCCACCACTGCCTCTCGTCGTTGAGCTCCACCGGGTGGTCGGGCGGCGTGAAGACGAGCGAGCCGGCGACAAGATCCGCAGCCGCCACGCCGGGAAAGTCTTTAGGACTCGGGCGCCGCTCCGCGACGGTCACATAATGCGTCGCTTGAACAAAGCGCGCGAATTGATCGTTGGTCACCGTGTTCTTCGCGATCCAAAAACCGCTCACGCGCACGCGGTGCCACGGACGCGCGTCGCCGAACTTCGGATTATTCGACCCCATCGAGAACTCGGCGCCCGGTATCCACACCATGCCGGGCCGCGCCTTAGCACCAACCGGCCGCTCGCGCGAGAAAATGGTCGGCGTGCAGCTCGAAGCGTTAGCTGATGTCGAACCCGAGGAGAACATCCCTTGCGCGGATTGCGTCTTCGCGCATGCCGCGCTCAAGAGCACCAGCACCAGCGCTGCCGCCAGACGAACGAACATATGTAGTGCCGGGGCTTTAGCCCCGGTTCTCTCTACCGGTGCCCGAAGAACCCGCCACGCGTCGGCGTGCAGTAGCCGCCGCCGATGATGATGCCACCGGGGACGACGCCACCTGGATTGAACACGCCGGTCGGCGGCCGCTCGTTCCAAACGGGTCCGCCCGTGCTCCTTCGTGTGCCCGAGTCAACCGTGGTCGGATCATCAACAGGGGCCGAGCCAGAGTTGGTGGACTCGTTTTTCGGATTGGTCGACGCCGAAGTTGAAGACTGGGTCCGGGGTGCGGTTCTCGGTGCGGTTTGCCAAATGGGCCGAGTTTGGATCGTGCGATACGGCCGCGACACTACCGCGTGCTGCGCCGCAGTCACCGTGCTCGGCACCGCGACGGTGTATCGTGGTGTGCTGACGACTTGTGGTGCGATAACAACAGGCATGCCGACCTTTAGTCCGGCCGCGCCTTTATAACCAGCAGCGAAAACCGGATGCGCCACCGTCGCCGGCATCAGCAAGCGAGCCACGATGTAAGCGGCCGCTAATGCGAAGACCCCCAAAATGGCGGTCAGGTGCCACGGGCGGATCGCAAAACGCCGCACCGCCGCGGCAGTCGCCACCGCGGGGATCGCGCGCTCTTCAATAGAGGGATAGAGTTCTGGATTTGCGGCGACGAGCCGCTTTGCGAGTTCTTTATCGACGAGGGCTGAGAGCTTTTCGTCCAGCGAATCAGAATCAACAGTGCGCCTGTGCCGATGATCGATCACGGTAGGCCTCCGACTGCCCCAAAGCACCCCTGGATGGATGGCGTGATTACGCGGGCGGCCCCGCCAAGCCTGCAACGACCAATGAACAATCTTTCTCAGACTTCGCGTGGTGGAATTCTATGGATTTCCCCAGCCAAAGCCACCGCCGCGTAGCCCTTCCGCTCAAAACGCCGTGTAAGGCTTGCCCGCCTGCGGCATCTTGATCGAGGGCGGGCGATGAACGATGTGCGGGAGCTTCTTCGGGCACGTCATGTAGGGGCGCAAGGCCGCATCCGCAGGATTCCGGCACAAGAGATAATTGCGCTGCGGGTCGGTGGTCAGAACGTGCCTCATCGTCGCCACTTGACCCTCGCTGAACGTCGCCGGCCGCTTGCACACGAAGTAGCTCATCACGTCGCCTTTGTCCGGACGAAACGTGAGCGCAACAGGCTTGCCCGCGAACGAGGCGTGCAAAGTGTATCGCGCGGCGTGGAACACCACCCTCGCGCCGCTGCCATCCTTGATCGTCTTATCGGGCGTGTCGCACATGCTGAGGTTGTTGTCCGTGAACAGATGGGCGCCGGCGTCCGACGGCGTGTCAGGCACGGTGAACGTCCAGCCGCTCATGATGGGGGTTCCGTCGTCGATCAACGGCCCACCGGCCGAATCGCCGTCATAGATCCTGATGGACCGTTTCGTTCCGGCGCGAGGCGTTCCATCATACCAGGATTGCAGCAGCGCGGGCGTCGACAAGAAGTCGTACGACCCCGGGAACGTGTGCGGCAGACCGAAATAATGGCCGACTTCATGCGTGAGTTGGCCGAAGAGCTGATAGACGTACCAGCCGCCGGCGTTCTTGATGCCGCAACCCGACTTATCGGGGCCCAGCGGCCCGTAGGGCTGCCCGGCTTTGACGCGGTCGGTCGCTACGGTCGTATAGCAGTAGACCGACGGCATCACGGTATAGCTCGCGCTGCACCCTGAGGTACTAGAGCCCGTGCACCCAGAGCTGCCGACGGGGACGTACTCGTTGTACGCGGTGTAGCCATTGCCGGTCACCGCGACGCCCGAGCCCGCGGGATTGTATGCGCGGAAGAAGACGACCATCTTGTTCGGATATTTGGCGGCGTGCACCGATGCGACCCCATTGCTGTTATGGTCCAGACGGTTGATCGTGCTGTTCCGCACGCGCGCGAGGTCCTTCTTCGGATCGAAGTCGATGACGATGTTCGCATGCGACACCCTCAACGACTCATTCGCGTTGTCGATCCACTGCTCGAGCTGCGCGATGCTGAGGACGCCTTTCGGGTTGCTCCCGTCGTTGTCCGAAAGAAGCACGGCCTCCATGCGCACGTGGATCATCATTGAATCTGGCGCGTCTGCCTTTGCGGCCGCGACCAGCAAGAACACAAACATAGCAGCAAGCAGGTGTTTCAAAGTCGCCCTCCTCCACCGAGAACCACGGTAGATTCTTGAAAGGCGGGCGCGTGCCTCTGTGAGAATTATTCCGCGGGTGGTAAAAAAATGAAACTAATATTGCGCTTCGCGTCACTCGCCGTTGTCATGACGCTCGTTCTCGCGTTCGGGCCTGCCCGAGCGGGCTTGCCCGGGATCCCTGGTGTTCCAAGTATCCCTTCCGTACACCAAGCCGCGAAGGACCTCGTCTCTAAGCAACTCGTCAAACAGATGGGGGACGAGTTCAACCTCGAGCAGCCCCTGCGCCTGAGCGCGGCCGCGGAATATCCGATAACGGCGACGTTGCCCGGCGGTCCATTCCGCCCGGTGAGCCAAAATGTCGTCAAGAGTCTGTACGCGCATTCGCACGACGGCCGCGTGCACTTTCCGGTCGGCGATTATGCGATCAGCGTCTTTAACTACTGCATGCTCGCTCATCAACATGTTCCGACCCGCAACAAGTTCCGCCTCACGCCGATCCAGGGCCGGTGGGCCGACATCGCCTCGGCGCTGTTCGCCCGCACTTCCTATGGCTACAATCCCCATGACGTCCAAATCCTCACCTGGTCGTTGCTGGCCGGCATGAAGTACCAAGAGCTTTCCCCGGCTTCACGGCATCTCGTGGACACGGTCTTACCCGACTTCAAGTCGCGCATGCAGGAGAGCTTCTACGAGAAACTCCAGCGGTACTGGACTCAGATCTCGTCTAAAGTGCCTGGCATTCCCAGTTTTGACGCCGCGCTCGGTCAGATGGGCGGCGTCGGTAAATCCATCGTCGAGCTGCGTAACATACGTAACGAGCTCGTCAGCAGCGCGGCAGACTACGACGCCATCATGAGGGATTTCGCCACCATTGGCCTCGCTCGAGTCCCCAGCGACATCGCGCCCACCCCGTGGAGCATCATCAAGCCGGGCGTCTACGCGCGCATGCTCGACAAGGGGGGCTACCTGAACCCCGGCGTGCTCGAAATTCGCGTCACGCGCGAAGCCGTGTCTCAGCGCAGCATCCAAGTCGCCAGTCTCGGCAGCCGCGGATTCCCATACAGCATTGCTGCCGGGATGGGCGGGGCCGATCTGGGCACCACGGGGATGGCGGGCTATCCGGGCGGCGCGGTTCAGGCACTTGGTTGGAATCCGAAACCAGGGGATGACCCCGGCAATGGCTCCCCCGGTGGAGGCGCGCCGAATCCCGGTTCGGCACCCGGCGCAAACGGAGGTCCAAACCCAGGTCAGGCGCCGAACAACGGCGGCACGCCGAACCCCGGTGAGAGCCCGGGCGACGGCGGCGGTGGGGGCGGAGGCAACAACGGCGGCAACAACCCTAACAAACCGAAACCCAACGAAGACGACGGCGATAGTTCGTCGCCCTGCGATCCCCCCGATAACGTGTTCGGCGTCGACAAGGGCAAGCTTATTAGTGACAGCCCTGGCGGTATGGACATCGGCCGCGGCGGCGGACACGGCATCGTTTGCCTGTTGCTCCGGCCATTTGTCAGTCTCGCACCCCTTGGCTGGCCAAAACGGCCTGGCGGCCAAGTCGATGATGGAGCGGCAAGCTTCAGCCTATTCGGACATGGCCAGCCCGGCCATGTCGTGATCATCGCACATTACACTTGGGCGACCACCTCGACACCGACTCAGCTCTACGCGAAAAAGCACGTCACCGCTATCATCGATTACGGAAACGTCACGGCGTTTTGCCCTGATTTGACGCAAACATTGGCGGGAAACGGGCCCCAAGGCGGTTGGCTCAGCGGTGCCGAGCTTGAAAACCGTCTGTGCATCACCGGCATGAAGGGTCAAGCGATTCATGTGAACGCATGGGTCGTCGATGGCGACTTTGCCGGATCTCAAGCTCAAGCGCGCCAAGTCGACCCGAACAACTTCCTTTACGAGGACAGTTCGGGTACCATGTGATGAACGCTCGCGGTCTCCGAATACTTGTCGCCGCATCCCTCGCCTTAGGGCTGTCCTCGACACCCTTCGTAGCCCGCGGGGACAGCGATGACCCGGCGGCGATTGCAAAGTTCCTATCGATTGGCTTCGCGAACGCCCACGATGGCTTCATGGCGCTCCGCGGACAGCGTTTGACCGACGAGATTTACAGAGCGTCGGAGTGGCCCGATCACACGCACTTTATCACGTGCCTCGTGCTCTTCTCGAAGACTCTTAGCGCATATGTGTACGCCTGCACTTCGACGGCACGGAGCGAATCGTTTAATGCGCTCTTCAACATGGCGTCGGACGCTGTGCAGGCAAACTTGCCTGGCGGCTACACCAGCGGTCCTGTCGATCAAGGTGGAGGTAGCGGCGCCGTAAGCCAAATGTGGTCCCGCGCAGGGTATCCGTACGTCCTCTTGACCGAAAAAACCAACGGCGCGGACGATCAACCCGAATACACCATAGCAATAACCGCGAGCCCAGCGTCGAATTAGCGGGTTTCTACTTGCAGAGCACGAGATACCGGAACGGATCGTCTGAGTATTTCATCTCCGTGAAACAGATGCCGCCGAGCGACAGCTCCAGGCGCGGCGTCGCCTTTTCCGTTACGATGAGCAATGGCGCTCCCGAGGATGCTCGCACGTACCAATACGAGAGATACGACGAGCCTCGTACCGGAATGCCTGAAGTCTGGCCCCAACGATACACGCGCTGCGCATCCGCGACGTTGAAGCGCCGCACGAGTTTGTCGCCCGAATTGGTGTCGTCGCGCACCTCCTCGGGATCTAGGCGCTGCAACGCGGGCGCGCCGACGTAGCGAAACCCAATCGGACGTTCCGTCGTGTCTCGACCCTCCATCTGAACGGTCACCAGCAAAAGCGGATACTTTTCGCCCCGCACGCGGATCAGCTGGAACCTCGATTGGTTGACGTAACCGTCCTCGTCCAACGTCGTGTGCGCTACTTTGCCCGCGACGTAGTATGCAACGCGAGCCCCATGCATCCAACCGTCTGCACGCATCGTGAGCGTTGCACGAACATCGTCGAGGGTCACTGTGATCATTTGCCCGCTATCCGCCTAATGTGGTATGCCGGACTTTAGTCCGGCTCTTTATGCGTAGCGATTTGCCAATCGTTACCGTAAGGGTCCTTTACCATCGCGCGACGATCTCCATACGGCACATCGCGAGGCTCCTCAAGCGAAACGGCGCCGGCTTTCAATGCGCGCACATACGTTGCGTCGACATCATCGACGTAGAGGTGGAGAAAGGCCGGCATCGGTTTGCGAGGGCCAACGCCGCTCACCATGATGATCGAATCGCCGATTCTCATCTGGGATGGCGCGGTGGTCACGAAATCTCCGCTCGCGCCGAACGCGTCCTTGAGGAACTGAACCAGCCCGGCTGGGTCATGAACCACGAGACGAGGAGTGACGCTATGCCAACCCGCCGGAATCGATTTCGCCATTTGGGGGCTTGATTGTCGCTGACAGATTTCATTCCTTCGAGTTGCATGTATCGTTTGACAGGTATTCGGCCGGTCTTCGAGCAACCGAGTGACCAGTTGTTCTCATCTGCATCTCTGCATCCGAAAGAAAGTGTGATTAGGATGATCAGACGGCGTCTGATTTCCTTTGTTCTCGTGACGGGAATGCTCGCCGTCTTCCAGGTCGGTTGCCAGTCATCGTCAGCGGTGCCGGCGGTGAAGCCGCTGCCGGGTCAAGCCGGCACGTTGGCGCACGCCCATCCTGTACACTTCGACCGACTCCACATCCATGTCGTCAACGGCTACGGAGAATTCCGCGGCGGCCCGGAGACGTTTGTGCCGCGCGGGAACAACTACATACGGCTGGCTCGGGTCGACGGTTTTTACGGTTCATCGATGGTCACCCACACGACTTTCAACGTCGGTCTGTACGACTCCGCGCGCGCGGAAGACGCATTGAGCCAAATGGAAGCGCTCGGTTACAACGTGGTGCGCGTGTTTTTGAACGGATGCTGTTTTGGTTCCATGTACCTGTCGGCGAACGGTCCGCTCAATAACGCGTACCTGCCGAACGTCGCCGACTTCCTGCGCCGCGCAAAAAGCCACGGCATCCGCACCGTCCTGACGACAGATTTCGCATACGGACGCGACCCGAGCTTCGCGCCGTGCAGCGCCAATTTCGGCGGGCAGAATCTCCGCTATTTGACCAGTTGCGGCGTGGCAGCCGATAAGGGGTTTTTCACCGACCTCATCAACGGCCTCAACGCAGCCGGTGCGCCGATGGACGATATTTTCTCCTACGAACTTCGCCCCGAGCAGGACTTCAACGGCGATCAGCTGCCGCTGAGCTTGAACGCCGGCATGGTCACCACGGCGAACGGGCAGACGTACGACATGTCGAGCGCAATGTCGCGCCAGCAGATGATGGACGACGGGCTGGTGTTCTGGGCGAACGAGGTGACGGCGCAGATCAAGGCGCTAGCGCCGCAGACGTTCGTCGACATCGGCTTCTTCGCCCCGAATGCGCCCACGGTTTGGCGGGATAACGGGGATAACACTCGCATCGTCAAGCCGTATCCGGCCATCGCGTCCTCGAATGTGGACTACGTCAAGTTTTCGCTCTATCCCGATCAGGGGCTCACGCTCGCGCAAGCTGCGACGAACTTCGGCTTCGCCGGCTTTCAGCAAAAACCGATCGTCATGGGCGAATTCGGCGAGCTTACTTCCTTCTCGGTCCAGCAGGCCGCGGCGACGCTCAAGCAGTGGCAGATCGACTCGTGCAACCTGTACCACTTCAAAGGCTGGCAGTTGTGGTCGTGGGATACGGAGCCGGGGGAGCAGGTCGACATTTCACTCTGGACCGCGGTTGACTCAGGTGGCGTGATAAACAACAGTTTGGCGCCGGGGGCTCGCCCGGACCCCTGCGCCCCCTGACCAACCGCAGTATCATCTGCCGCGAGGTACATGTAGCTACGGAGCTTTAGCTCCGTGCACCCTCGCTCCGTAGCCACGGAGCTTTAGCTCCGTGCACCTGTCAGTCCAGATGCTGGTACACGATCTGTTCAAAATCTCTCAACGTGCGTATTGCTCCGTCGTCATAGAACGGATACAAGTGCATCAGCATGACACCCGCGACGTGCCGCCGCGGATCGATCCAGAAGTGCGTGTTGCGAACGCCCGCCCAGCTCAGGCTGCCGGGACTGCGGAGTTTCGCGTCGCCGTCGCCTTCCGAGGCGATCATAAAACCAAGTCCGAACCGATCCCGCCCCGCGACAAGCGGAAACGGCTTTGTCATGATCGGGTCTGCAGCAGGCTGCTGCTCGACGAAGAGCGCTCCGATATGGTTTTCGCCCATCAGCCGCACGGACTCTTCGGTCAGAAGTGTGACCGAGCCAAGCGTGCCGCCGTTTAGCAACATCTGCACGAACAACCCATAGTCTTGCGCCGTCGAATACAAACCGCCATCCCCTTCGAACGGAGCGGTCGGTGTCGAGTCGATGGCCTTTCGCGGCCGCTCCCGCAGCATTCCGTTCGTGCGATCGTGGATCGTCGGCACGCGCGATTGCTTGTTTGAAGCGACCGCGAACGACGTGTCCGCCATCCCGAGCGGCCCGAAGATCCGCTCCTGAAAATACGCTTCGAGCGATCTGCCCGTGGCCTTCTCCACAATCATTCCGAGTACAGTCGTACCGGCGCCGTACGTCCACTTCTCGCCGGGGTCGTGCAGAAGGGGCAGCTCCCACTCTCTTTTCTGCGTGTCTTCCTGTAATCGGGCCACAATCGGGCTTGTGAAGGCGTAGCCGATACCCGAGGTGTGTGCCAACAGATGGCGGATCGTCACGGGGCGTTTCGCCGGTCGCGCCTCATACGAGCCGTCGCTCGCGTCGAAAGCTTGGATGACGCGCCAGTCCTCGAACCCCGTGAGGTGTCCAGATACCGGATCATCGAGCCGGAGCTTCCCGTCCTCCAAGAGCATCATGATCGCGACCGAGGTGATCGGCTTCGTCATTGAGGCGATGCCAAAGATGGCGTCGGATATCATTGGCACGTTGCGCGCGACGTCGAGCTTGCCGGCGCAGCCTTCGTACAGCACCCCGTCACGGTCAACGACCAGCGCCACCACACCCGGCGCGTCGCCACGCTGGACCGCCGCATCCAGCTGCCGCGAAAGAGCCAGGCTGCCGGCTTCCGATAGCCTGTGCCGAGCGTGCTTCATGAACCTAACCCCGGGCAGTCGTCACTTCGCGCTCTATTCGCTTGCCGAGGTTGTGCCGGGCGACGCGCAAGTCATACTCGATCTGAAGGCCGAGCCAGAGCTCCGATGAAGTGTCGAAATAGCGCGCAAGCCGAAGCGCGGTGTCGGCCGAGATCGAGCGACGGCCACGAATGACTTCGGTCAGCCGATTCGCGGGAACTCGCAGCTCGAGCGCCAGCCTATTGGCCGTTAGACCACGAGGTGCCATGAAGTCTTCGGCCAGGATTTCGCCGGGATGAATCGGCTCAAGTCTTTTTGGTTTCGACGTCGAGCGCGTCACCGTCTCTCCATCGGAAGCAAAACTTCCACCATTAAGCGGCGTCGATGGTCAATGCGAACGCTGCAGCCTCTGGCACGGCTTCACCATGTTCACGCAAAGACTCGACGTGCAAGAGAATAGCCTCGCGGATTTTCTCCGCGACAAAGTCGCGCGTTGGGCCGACGGCCGTGCACCCCGGAAGATCCGGCACGTATGCGCCCCATCCCGTCTCGCCATGCTCAATTACGGCAACATATCTCATCGCCAGCCCGCCTGTTTCTCGATGCTTCTCAACGTCCCCACCGGGATTTCGTCGCCTTCCCGATCGTAAGCGACCGTGACACTCCCCGACCTAATCGGATGTCGGAAGATGTGATGGCTTCCCTTAACGCGATCAAGCGCCCAACCGTCTCCCTTAAGCCGCGCAAGCACCTCGCGTACCTTCGCTGCCATAACGGTGCTTACTTGCGACCTCTCAAGGAGCAAAGAATAAACTCCCGGCACTAGACAGCCCGTTGCCAAGTCGTGAACAATCCTCGGAAGCGAGGATTGACAATGCCAACAAACGGAAGCTCCTACGGTACCTACTGTCTGGGAATGCTCATCGATGCCGCACTCGAGGACGAACTCATCGTGGAGCGCCGGACCTGGAAATCGCTGCTGGTACGCCCAAAAGCGCACCTCAGCCGCGAGCTGAAGCGACTGGGCCTGAGTCCCAAGCAGGTCGGCGACTGCACGCAGGCGCTGTCAAACGACGGTGAAGAACAGATCGCCGTCATTTCGGTGGGCCGTGGCGGCCACCAGTGGCCGAACGAAATAACGATCGCGGCGGACCAAGACCAACTCATCGGAGCATTCGACCCCCGAACCGACTTCGACTTACATATCCCCGACGCCCAACCCACACCAAAACGTAGCCACGGAGCTTCAGCTCCGTGCAAAGCAGCCCACACCCGCCCCTACCTCATCCCGATCGTCCAAAAAATCCTGGCCGACGGCAAACCGCGCAGCGCCCAACAGATCCTGGAGATCGGCATCGCGCAAGGGCTGCTGCCCAAAACCATGCTGCGCAAGAACCTCTACGGACATCTCGTCCAGTACATCGAGCGCACCAAAGCGCACGACAGAAAACCGCTCATCATCCAAAACCAAACCGACCGCACCTTCACCATCAATCAGCCGCCCGATGACTGGCCTGACATCCCAACGCCGGAACCCCCGGACCAAAACCAAAGCCAAGACCCGCAACGCAAAGCCGTCATCGAGACGCTCACAAAAACCTCCACCGGCACCAATCCGACCGACTTCGAGATCGCGGTCTGCGAGGCGTTCGAATACCTCGGCTACATCGCCAAGCACATCGGCGGCGAGCGCAACCCCGATGGGGTCATCGACGCGCCGCTCGGCCCCAAAGCCTACCGCTCGATGATCGAGTGCAAGACGTCGGTGAAGGGCCTGGTCCAAGGCAGCGGATTCGTGACCGAAGCGATCAAGTATAAAGATGAGTACCACGCCGACTACTGCGCCGTCATCGGCCCCAAGTTCGAGCAGCTCGGCACGCTCGACGCGGAACTCCAAACGCACAAGGTCGCACTGTGGACGGTCGCCGATCTGGTCAGGATCCTCAGCATGGCGACCAATCCCTACGAGACGATCCCGCTCTTCGACCCCGGCCGCGCAAGCAACGTCCTAGACGACATCGAGTGGGAGCGCCGCCACGGGCGGGCCAAGCGCGTCCGCACGATCGCGAACGTGCTGC
>DATNNM010000013.1 GCA_035601835.1 Candidatus Tumulicola sp.
CGGAATGGCTGTTCTACGACAGGCAGACTTGGCTGATCGACAAGGCGATCAGAGTCGTGGAAGACGAGCGTGCGACGGTCGCGTTCGACGACTACCGCGCCACCAAGGGCCTGAAACAGCCCTGGCACTTGCACTACCACAGCGGAGGCTTTGATTTCGACTTCGTACGCCACAGCCTCACGATTGGAGGGTCCGTCGACCCCGCGCCGTTCGCGATGCCGAAATCAACGTTCGCATTCGCCAAGTTTTCGGGGGATACTGCCTTGCCCGCGCGGGTTTTGACCGACCGGACGTTCGTTTTCGGCGGTTGGCTCACCATCGTCAACCCGACGCCTTCGATCGTCATTCGCGTGATGGTCAACGGCCGCGGGCTCGATTTCGGCGTCTCAGCAGCGCAGCCGGACTCGCTGATCGATCTTGACGTCGCGCGCGAACTAGGCCTTTCATCCTTTGGTCAGCTCCTGCACGCCGGCGGCGAGGACCTTTCATATGACACAATGCTCGGCGAAGCAAGAATCGGCGGATTAACGCTGCATGATTTTGCGCTGCGTGCGACGCGTTTTCAGTATCAGGAGACCTACCAGACGAAGATCGTGGGTATGTTGGGATACGACGTGTTGTCGGCGGGAGTTCTCAAAGTCGATTACGTGAATGGCTCGGTGGTGCTGTCGCCGGCCGAGTCATTCAATGCGGACTCCCCGATCCCGGGCGCCTCCACTCTCTTGGTCGAGTTCGACTCGGGCTTTCCGTTCTTCAAAGGCGTGATCAACGGTCACGAGTCAAGCGACATTCTGCTTGACAATGACTTCGATGAGTCGATCATCTTCGGAGGTTTTGCGCAACGCTTTCCAGAGTCGGTCCCAGAGCTCTACACAGGGAAGGAAAAGGCGAAGGCGAGCATACCGTTCGCCGATAGCCGTCGCTTCGGCAGCGAAGTGCTGGTATGGACGGCGAGCGTTCCAGAGATAAGGTGGGGCCCCGCGCACTTCTTCGACTTGCATATTGTTTCGTCGACCCTACCCATCCGCAGAGGCGGTCATAACGTCGATGCCGTGATGGGCGGCGATTTGCTGGCGTTTTTCGATCTGTACTTCGACTATCCGCACGGCCGCGTTCTGCTCAAGCCGAACAGCGTTTTCCATAAGACGTGGAAAGCGAGGCAGTAGAGAAACCCGCAATGCTTTGTATGCCAGTCACTGTTGCTTGTGCGCTCATGCTCACGCTTATGTTCGCCCCAAACGGGGCGCGCGCGGAACAACAAGATCCCTCAGCCCCGCCTTTCGGCATCCTGCCGACTTCTATGACGCTCGCTCGCCTGATGCGGCTCCATCAGAGCGCGGTCGGCTCGGCGCCCACCACGGGTGGGCGGACGCGGGTGGAGGCCCGGACCTATCTACGCGCGGAGCTACAAGGGACGCAGACACGCGTCGAATCGCCGGCTGGCTATCTAGAAGAGACGACCCTCGGGCCATTCCATACGGCTCACGGCTCCTTACACGGCAAAAGCTGGATGCAGAACGAAAACGGCTTGACGCGCGAACTCAGCGACCTGCACCAACGCGACGCGATAGACCGCGCAGCATTGGCCAATGCAAGCGACCCGAAGAGCGGCGTCAGCCTGCTGGGGGAGGTGACAGCGCCGGTCGCTGCGTACGTCGTGCGCGTCTTTCCGCCAGGCGGTCGCGTCGAGTACCTCTTTTACGATCGCGCTTCGTACCTTCTCGTGCGCAGCGAACGGCAGGTCGTCAATCGGCGAGTGGTGACGACGTACGACGATTTCAGAGACACGGGCGGTTGGCGTGAAGCCTGGCACATCCACGCGAGCAATGGCCTGGCGTATGACGACGAAGACTGGCGCCTGCAATCGCTATCCTTCGGCGCCGTCGTCGACGAAAAGTCTTTCGCGCAGCCCCAAAGCCGGGGCACGGTGATGCTCGGGCAGCAGTCTACCGCCCTTCCTGCAACGCTCAGCGGAGATCGCGTGATCCTCACCGCAGAGCTGGGCGGACACAAGGTGAACCTCCAATTGGATTCCGGCGCGGCTGGCATCCTGCTCGATCGTTCGGTGGCCGACGCCGTGCACGTGACCTCGTACGGCAGACTGACGCAGGATGTTGCGGGCGAGTTCACCGCCTCCCCGGCGCTAATCCCAGTCATGGCGATCGGCGGCGCCACGATGAACAACGTCGCAGTGGAAACGGCGCCATACGGCGACCGCACGTACGACGGGTACCCTGTCGCCGGGCTGCTGGGCTACGATTTCATCGCGGGGTGCGTCGTCCACATCGACTATCTGAACAAGAAGGTCGAAGCGATCGATGCGGGGTCCTTCTCGGCGCCGCAGGGAGCCTTTGCGTTACCGATACGTCTTGACGATGGCGTACCGGTGGTCTCCGCGCGGGTGGGATCCGCGACGGCGAACGCCTTCATCGTGGACACCGGGGCGGATCGAAGCGTGATCTTCTCCGGATTTGCTCGCGCGCACGCCGCAGACGTTTCAGAAAGCGGCGTCTCTGAAACGATGACGAACATCTTGCCTTTCCCCGAAAAGTCGCACGGCGTGGGTGGCTCGATCGAGACGCGCATCGCGCAGGTGCCGTCCCTCGGTCTTGGCCCGCTGACGTTTCCGAACTGGCGATTCGACGTGACCCAGAATGCGTTGGCGTTCGAGGACGAAGATTACGACGGTCTCATAGGACAGGACGTGCTGCGGAATTTCGACGTGTACCTCGACTACCACGACCTGAAGATCTACTTGCTGCCGAACGAGCGATACCGGCAGCGCTGGGGATCAAACTAACGGCCGTTCATCGTGATCTCGCTGCAGGCTACATCTTGGCCTGCTCGCGGCCGTCGATGTAGATCGGCTCTTTTGGCTGCTCGCCGGAGAGCCAATACGAAGCCAGGCGTTCTTCGCTCCAGCCGCGCTCGCGAAGGAATGTCTCATCGATCAACTCGCGACCGGTCAAAGCGCTGGGCTCGCTGGTCACGATCTCCATCAGCGCGTCGCACAGGATCTCCGGCGAGCGCCACTCCCCGCGGGAGCCGACTTTCCCCGTGAACTCCCAATTGATAGTGGCCTGGCTCTCGATCGGCGTGGCGGGCCACAACGAATTCGCTGCGACGTTGTCCGCGCTATGTTCCGCCGCGATGCCGATCGCAAGCCGGCTCATGCCCATTTTCGTGATCATGTAGCAGACGTAGCCAGGATTCGCCGTCGTGGAGATCGGGGGGCTGCAATTGACGATGTGACCCCATTTCCGGGCGACCATGTGGGGCAGGGCGTAGTAGCTACACAGATACGCGGCACGCACGTTGACCTGCCACATGAGATCGAACCGCTTCGGCGGAGTCTCGATGACTTGTTCCCACCAGAGCGCGCCCGCATTGTTGACGAGAATATCGAGCCGGCCAAAACGTTCGATGGTTTGATCGACCAGCGCCCTAACGTCCTCGTCGTTGCGAACGTCTGCCCGCACCGCCAAGGCGCGGCCGCCAAGGGCTTCCACCTCTGCGGCGACGCTGTAGATCGAACCGGGCAGCTTTTCGCGCGGCCGTTCGGACTTGGCGGCGATGACGACCGTCGCGCCCTCGCGCGCCAGCCGCAAAGCAAACGCGCGACCGATGCCGCGGCTGGCGCCGGTGACGATCGCGACGCGCTCGCGCAGGAGTCGATCAGAACTCGCCATCTGCTACCTGATCAAGACCTGTGTATTTACGAATGGGACGCAATCAATCGCCGGTTGGATGAGCGCACGGTCCGCGGGATACATTCCCCTATATAACTGACGGGCCGTGCTATCGGAGACGCCGAGCACCCTCAATCGCGCTAGGCTGTATGTTCCGCAGGTGACGTCGATGAGCAGCCAGTGTGAACTCCGCCGAGAGAGAAGGGCCTGTCGTTGGTCCTCTCCGGGGTATTCCCAAGTGCCAATGGCATAAAGAGGCCCAACCACCGTTTGCGTTACTTTAGGCGGGTAAGAAAGCCCGGATTCTTCAGCAGTCGCGGCTTTGAGGATTGCGGAGCGGAGTGCCGGATCAGCCGGCAGGCCCGCGTACACCTGTTGCCCGGCTGCGAACGATGGTATTGGAAACGATACAAGGTAAAATGCTTGGACGATGGCGCCAATAATTGCGATTCGCATCGATTCGGCTAGACCTTGAGCTCTACTTTGTCAAGCGCCTTGCGGGTCGAGACGACATGGTGGTTCAAGCGCAATTCCTCGGGGCTGAAGCCGAAAGCCAAGCCGAGCAATTGCGGCAGGTGGAAGATCGGCACGTCGATCGGCGTACGCATCACGCGCGCCGCGTCCGGCTGCTGGGCGTCGAGGTTCAAATGGCACAACGGACACGGCGTCACGAGCAGATCTGCGCCCTTTTCTCTTGCCTCGATGATGTGATTGCCGCCCATCGTCAACGCCGCATCGCGATTCATGGTCACCATCGGGAAGCCGCAGCACTTGGTCTTGCCGCGGTATTCGACCGGCGTCGCGCCGAGCAAGGCGATGATCTGCTCCAAGTAGGTCTTGCGCTCGGGTTTTTCTTTGAGACCGAGAGACTCTTCGGGCCGCAAGATGTAGCAGCCGTAGAACGGCGCGACTTTCAGGCCGGTAAGCCTGCGTTTGATCAGCGGTTTGATCTTGTCGAGTCCGATGTCCTCGACGAGCATCCACAACAGGTGCTTGACCGTGGTCGTGCCCTTGTACTCGTAGCCGCTTTCAGCCAGCACTGCGTTGGTCTTCGCGCGCCGGGCGGCATCCTTCTTGAGATGATAGTTGTGATTGCTGAGCACGCCTTGGCACGTGCTGCAGATGGTCATCAAGTCCGCACCCTGGCGCTCGGCCATGGCAAGCGTCAGGCCGTTGAGCGAGTCGGCCAAGTCGGGATTCTGCTCGCTGATCACGCCCGCGCCGGTGCACGGCGCTTCGGTCATCTCGAAGAGTTCGAGGCCGAGCGGTCCGGCGATCTTCTGCGTCGAGACGAACAGCTCGGGGCAGGCCCCCTTCGAGACGCAGCCGGGAAAGAACGCGACTTTCATTATTTGAACCTGCCTCCGACCTTCTTGAAGATGGCCTTGACGCGCGTAACGCCGGGGATGGACTTGTGGATGATGGGCGGCAGCTTGCCGGCGCGCAGCAAGTTGAAGGCGCTGGGCAGGCTCTGCAGCTGCGCTTTGATGTTGAAGAAGCCCAACGACTTGGGCATGAGGGTCAGCTCGTTGAGGCGGCCGCTATGCTTGATCGAATCCGCGAACGCGTCGGCGTGCCGGGTGCCCGCGTTGTTGGTGAAGCCCGCGCTCACCGCGGCTTGGCGCAGCTTGAGGATCTGATCCAGCGGCGCGACGTGCTTCGGGCACTGCGTGACGCATTCGAAACAATGCGTGCAATCCCACACGCCGTCTGGCTCGCTGTAGCGCCGCAGCCGATCGGGGCGCGTGGCGTCGCGCGGATCCTCGGCGTAGCGGTAGGCCTTCGCGAGCGCCGCGGGCCCCAAAAAATTCTTGTTGACGGCGAACGACTCGCAATCCATGAGGCAGGCGCCGCAGGCGATGCAGCTGACCTCCTGGATGAGGTTTTCCATCGCCGCGTTGGCAACCCGATACTCCTCGCCTTGGGGGATCGGCTGCTTGTTCTCCAACCACGGCGCCACTTTGCGCATCTTCTCCCAGAACGGCTTCATGTCGCAGACGAGGTCGCGCACGATCGGCATCGAGGGCGGTGACTCGACCGTCACCTTGCCGTCCACCAGATGCTCGCCGAGCCTGCTTGTGCACACGAGGCGCGCGTGCCCGTTGACCCACATCGCGCACGAGCCGCAAATCGCGCTGCGGCAGGCGCAGCGCACAGCCAGCGATTCGTCCTGGTATTCGCGGACCTGGATCAGCGCATCGAGGATCATCGCGTGCTCGGGGAGGTCGACTTTGAAGGTCTGGTACGTCTTGCGCGGCGCGTCGCTCCAGGGCGCGGGGAAGGGCGGGCCCAGCTCTCCGCCTTTGTATACGCCCTCTGGGTTATAGCGTCCGACGACGATGGTCCATTCCATTTCTAATACTTCCTGACTTCGGGCTGCCATTTGGTGATGGTCACCGGGGCGTACGAGATTTGCGGGGCACCGTCGCGCAGCGTCACCATGACATGTTTGAGCCAATTCGCGTCATCGCGCTCCGGGAAGTCGGTGCGCGATTGCGCGCCGCGGCTTTCCTTGCGCGTCTGCGCGCTCACGATGATCGTCTCCGCGCAATCGAGCATGTAGCCAAGTTCGAGCACGAAGGTCAGGGCCTGGTTGTAGGTGCGACCTTTGTCGCCGACCGCGACTTTGTCGTAGCGCTGGCGCAGCGAGCGCACGGCGGAAAGCGCCTCGTTCAACCTCGTCTCGTCCCGATACACCCCGACCTTCTCATCCATCATCGTGCCCAGTTCCAAGCGCAAGCGCGCGTGCGTCTCGCCGACGTACGGGCGGTCCAGCAGCGCTTGAACGCGGCGCTGCTCGGAAGCCAGAAAGTCCTCGCCCGCCGACGTGTTCGGCACGCTCTTCACGTAGGTGGAAGCCGCCAAACCGGAACGCCGGCCGAAAACCAGGGTGTCGAGCAGGGAGTTCGCGCCCAAACGATTGCCGCCGTGCACCGAAACGCAGGCGCATTCGCCGGCCGCGTAGATGCCGGGGACCGGTGTGGCGCCCTCGACGTCGGTCTTGATGCCGCCCATGATGTAATGCATGCCGGGGCGCACGGGGACGGGCGTGTCGACCATGTCGATGTCGAGGAAATCAAGCGCCATCTCGTGGATCTGCGGCAGTTTGCTCATGATCAAGTCGCGCCCGAGGTGGCGCAGGTCGAGCAGCACGCAGCCATCGATGCCGCGGCCCTCGGCGATCTCGTTCGTCTCAGCGCGGGAGATGACGTCGCGTGCCGCGAGCTCGATCTTGTTCGGCGCGTACTTCTTCATGAAGCGGTCGCCATCGGCGTTGAGCAGGTACGCGCCCTCGCCGCGCGCCGCCTCGGTCATCAGGAAGCCGCTGCCCTTGAGCGTCGTCGGATGGTATTGCACCATCTCCATGTCCATGAGCGGCGCTCCCGCCCGGTACGCCAGAGAGTGACCGTCGCCGGTGCAGATCAGCGCGTTGGTGCTCGGTTCGTAGACGCGGCCGCAGCCGCCGGCCCCGATGATGACCGCCTTCGCCCGCAGCAGGCTCATTTCGCCGGTCATCATGTCGAGTGCGACCACGCCCCGGCAAACGCCGCCGGCCATCCACAGCGAGGTGGCAAACCATTCTTCGTAGACCTTCACGCCGGTTTTCATGATCTGGTCGTACAGCGTGTTGAGCAGCGCCTGACCGGTGATGTCGCCGACGAAGTACGTGCGCGCCACGGAAGCGCCGCCGAACGCGCGCGTGCCGAGCTTGCCGTCCTCGCCGCGATAGAAGGTGACGCCCATGTGCTCGAGTTCGATGATGTCGCTCGGCGCTTCGCGGCACATGATCTCGACCGCGTCCTGGTCGGCGAGGTAGTCGCTTCCCTTGATCGTGTCGAGCGCGTGGGTCTCCCACGAATCGCCTGCGCCAAGCGCCGCGTTGATGCCGCCCTGTGCGGCACCCGAGTGACTGCGGATCGGATGCACTTTGGAAATGATGGCGACGTCGGCGCCGTGGCGCGCTGCTTCGATGGCGGCGCGCATGCCCGCGAGGCCGCCGCCGAACACCACAACGTCGTGATCGGTGATCATGCTGCGCGGTCCTCGACTATGACCCTTTGGCCCGCGGCGCAGATGCGTTGATCTCGGCGCTCGCGCTTTGTGAGAATCGCTCGAAGTTCGAGGCGAAAAGTTTGGCCAGCTCGCCGGCCTTGGCGTCGTAAGCCGCCGCGTCGCTCCAGGTGCGGCGCGCGTCGAGCACATCCGCCGGCACACCGAGGACCGCTTTGGGAACGCTGACGTGGAACACCGGATCCGGCGTGCATGCCACGGCGTCGAGCGCCCCGGAAAGCGCGGCTTTGACCATCGCGCGGGTGTACGGCAACTTGATGCGCTTGCCTACGCCATAAGGTCCGCCGCTCCAACCGGTGTTGATGAGCCAGCACCTCGCGTCGTGCTTCGCGATGCGTTCGCCGAGCATCTGCGCGTAGAGCATGGGGGCGTGCACCATGAACGGCGCGCCGAAGCAATGCGAGAAGGTCGCCTGCGGTTCGGTGACGCCCTTCTCCGTTCCGGCGACTTTGGCGGTGTAGCCGGAAAGGAAGTGGTACATCGCCTGCGCTGGGGTCATGCGCGCGATGGGCGGCAGGACGCCGAATGCATCGCAGGTCAACATGATGAGATTGCGCGGATGAGCGCCGCGACCCGAGGGCTCGATGTTCGGCACGGAGGTCAGGGGGTATGCCGCGCGCGTGTTCTCGGTGAGCGAATCGTCGTCGAGATCGAGCTCGCGCGTGTCTTCGTCGATGACGACGTTCTCGAGCACCGTCGCGAAGGTGCGCGTGGTGGGGAATATCTGCGGCTCGAGTTCGGCGGAGAGGTGGATGACCTTCGCGTAGCAGCCGCCTTCGAAATTGAAGATGCCGCTGTCGCTCCAACCGTGCTCGTCGTCGCCGATGAGCGCGCGCTCGGGATCGGCGGACAGCGTCGTCTTGCCGGTGCCGGAGAGTCCGAAGAAGATCGCGACGTCGCCGCCGGGTCCCACGTTGGCGGAGCAGTGCATGGGCAGCGCGCCGCGCAGCGGCAAGAGGTAGTTCATGATGGTGAAGACCGACTTCTTGATCTCACCGGCATACGAGGTGCCGCCGATGAGCACGAGGCGTCTGCCGAAGTCGATGATGACGAACGTCTCTGAACGGGTGCGATCGCGCGTCGGGTCGGCGTGAAAATCGGGCACGGCGACGACGGCGAACCCCGCCCGGATGGTGCTCAGATCGGCGCGCGTGGGTCTGATGAAGAGGTGCTTCGCGAAAAGGCTTTGCCAAGCGTACTCGGTGACCACGCGCACGGGAACGCGATACTGTGGATCGGCGCCCGCGTAGGCGTCGATGACGTAGACGTCGCGCTCGCGCAAATGCTCGTCGACTCTGGCGAGCAGCGCGTCGAACGCTTCCTGCTCGAAGGGCTTGTTGCTCTTACCCCAGTCGATCTGCCGCTCGCTCCCCGGCTCCCGGACGAAGAATTTGTCTTGCGGCGAGCGGCCGGTGTGCTTGCCGGTCTTGACGACGAGCGGTCCTGCGTCTGCAGCGAGCCCTTCGCGCCGGCGGATGGCCTCTTCGAACAGGCGGCCGGTAGAGAGATTGAACTCTGCGCGTCGCGCCGGACCAAAGCCGAAATCTTCCAGTCCGCTGCTGGCGCCGGTGAGCAGGGCCATACGAAAGCCCTTAATGGCGGTTCCTGAACCTTCCTGCGGGACCGGGAGAGCCACGCAGTCAAGCGGCGTGCGGCTTTCTACTTTAGTATCATGGCGCTTTCGGAAGCGACTCATGAGGCGGATCGTCGCGCTATACTTCGCGATCATCGCGGGGGAAGTTGAATCCACAAGTTTTCGCGATGACTCACAGTCTGTGCACAAGCGGCTCCACAAGGGCGTGGCGAAGCCTTAGCGGAATAGCCTCACTCGAACGTATGTTTGGGCGGGGATTTGAGGCGGAGTAGGGCTTGGCAAAGGGTAGCTTCGTTCATCTCCACGTCCACAGCGAGTACTCGCTGCTCGACGGTGCGTGTCGTATCGCCGATTTGGTGCAAGCGGCCGCCGAATTCGGCATGCCTGCTCTCGCCCTGACCGACCACGGCGTCCTTTATGGCGCGCTGGAATTCTACTTCGCGGCCAAAGCCAAAGGCATCAAGCCGATCATCGGCTGCGAGATGTATGTCGCCCCGAGAGGCCATCGCGACCGCTCCGCGCGCGACGAGTATCACTTGACCGTGCTCGCCTCGAACAAAGCCGGCTATCAGAACCTCATGAAGCTGGTCTCCGCAGGCTTTCTCGACGGCTACTACTACAAGCCGCGGGTCGATCTCGAACTGCTCGCGCGGCATCACGAAGGGCTGATCGTCCTCTCAGGCTGTTTGGGCGGCGGCGTGCAGCAGCACTTGATGCGCGACGAGGTCGACTCAGCCCGGCAGATGATCCGGGATTATCAAGCGATCTTCGGCGACCGCTATTTCCTCGAACTGCACAACCATTCCAGCGCGGCCGAAGACAAAGTGCGCTCCGCGCTGCTGCAGCTGTCCGGCGAACTCGGCGTGCGGGCCGCGGCGACGAACGATTCGCACTACCTTGGCAAGGACGATGCGCCGGCGCACGACGTACTGCTGTGCATCGGCACGGGTCGCATGGTGTCCGACAAGGATCGTCTGCGTTTCGATGGGGACGACTTCTATTTCAAGTCGGCCGAGCAGATGCGGGAGCTCTTCGCAGGCTCGCCGGACGCGTGCGATGCGACCGAAGACATCGCGCGCGCCGTCGACTTCGACCTCGAATCCAAGTCGTTCGCGCTGCCGAAGTTCCCGGTCCCGCCCGACGCCGGGGATGAAGCGGTCTATCTCCACCGTCTGTGCGTGGATGGCCTGGCAGCGCGCTATGGATCGCCCACGCCCGTGCATCTGGAGCGGCTCGAATACGAACTCGGCGTCATCAACCGCATGGGCTATGCGTCGTACTTCCTTATAGTATGGGATTTCATCCGCTACGCCAGGGAGAGCGGCATTCCCGTTGGCCCGGGCCGCGGCTCGGCCGCGGGAAGCATCGTGGCCTACGCGCTGCGCATCTCAGACGTGGACCCGCTGCGCTACAATCTGTTCTTCGAACGCTTCTTGAACCCCGAGCGCATCTCGATGCCCGACATCGACACCGATTTTTGCTTCGAGCGGCGCGACGAAGTCATCGCCTACGTACGCGAGAAATACGGCGCGGATCGCGTCTCGCAGATCGTGACCTTCGGCACGATGGCGGCGCGCGCGGCCGTGCGCGACGTCGGGCGCGTGATGGGGCATCCGCTCGGCGACGTCGACCGCATCGCCAAACTCATCCCCAACGTGCCGACCAACCCCGTGTCCATCCGCCAGGCGATCGACAACGTGCCCGAACTCAAGCTGATCTACCAGCGCGATCCGCGCGCGCACGAGCTGCTCGAGACGGCGATGCGCGTCGAGGGTTTGGCGCGCCACGCCTCCACGCACGCCGCGGGCGTGGTCATCGCGCCGGGACCGGTGACCGACTACGCGCCGCTGGTCAAGCTCGGCGAGAATGACGTCAACACGCAATACTCGATGGATTGGGTCGAAAAAGTCGGCCTGCTGAAGATGGATTTCCTGGGTCTGCGGACGCTGACCGTCATCGACCGCGCGTCGGCTGAGATCCGGCGAACGGGCGGATCGGGATTCGAGATCGAGAACATCGCGCTGGACGATCCGAAGACCTATGCGCTCCTTTCCGCCGGGCACACGACCGGCGTCTTCCAACTCGAGAGCGCCGGCATGCGCCGCTATATCGCCGAGCTGAAGCCCACCTGCATCGAGGACCTGATCGCCATGGTGGCGCTGTACCGGCCTGGTCCGATGGATTGGATCAACGATTTCATTGCGGGCAAGCACGGGCGCCGCAGGATCACGTACCTGCACCCGAAGCTCGAACCCATTCTCGCGGAAACCTATGGGGTGGGCGTCTATCAGGAACAGATCATGCAGATGTGCCGCGATCTCGCCGGTTACACCGCCGGCCAGGCCGACGAAATGCGCAAAGTCATCGGCAAGAAGATCAAGGAGAAGATCCCGATCGAGCGGCGCAAGTTCATCGACGGGTGCGTCGGAAACGGGATGGAGCAGCCGCTCGCCGAGCGCATCTGGCAGTTCATCGAGCCGTTCGCCGGCTACGGCTTCAACAAAGCGCACTCCGTGTGCTACGGACTGCTCGCCTACCGGACTGCCTGGCTGAAGGCCAACCATCCGCTCGCCTTCATGGCTGCCTTGCTCACGTCGGTCAAGAACAATGCCGACAAGGTGTCCGAGTATCTGGCGGAGTGCACGACGATCGGCGTGCACATCCTCGCTCCCGACGTCAACGAGAGCAACACCGATTTCACCGTCGCCGGCGATGCGCTGCGTTTCGGGCTTGGCGCGGTGCGCAACGTGGGTGAAGGAGCGATCAAAGAGCTGATCGCGCTGCGCGAAGAGCGGCGCTTCACCTCGCTCGCCGAAGTGTGCGCGCGCGCCGACAGCCGGCAAGTCAACCGGCGCGTGCTCGAATCGTTGATCAAAGCAGGGGCGCTTGACGAGCTTGGCAGCAGCCGCGCGGCGCTGCTGGCGGGTCTCGACGCCGCAATCGACTATGGTCAGAAGCTGACGCAGGAACGCGAGCTCGGTCAGACCTCGCTGTTCGGAGGCGAAGGCGGTGCGCCGCTGCCACCGCCTGCGTTGCCAAGCGAACCGGAGGCTCCGGTAGCGGTGCGGCTTGCGCAAGAAAAGGAAGCGATCGGCGTGTACATCTCCGGCCATCCGCTCGCGGACAAGGCCGAAGAATTGTCGCGCAAGGCGACGCACACCGTCGGATCGCTCAAAGAGCTGCCAGAGGACGCACTCGCGGTCGTCGGCGGCGTGGTGACCTCGGCCCGGCGCGTCGTGACCAAAGCCGGCGCTCAAATGTTGATCGGGCGGCTCGAGGACACGACCGGTTCCACTGAAGTCGTCGTTTTCCCGAAGTGGTACGACGAATTGCAGGCCATGTTCGCCGACGATGCGATTCTCGTCATCAAAGGAAGAGTGAAGGAGCGTCGCGCGATCGGCAAGCCGCCGGGCACGGTCGCGCCCATCACAGACGAGAACGGTGAAGACGAGCGGCCGGAAGTCAGTTTGCAGGCAGTCGAAGTGTGGCCGCTCGCGCAGGCCCCGTCCATTGTCCGCTCAAACGGCAACGGCGCGCCGAATATATCGTTCCGAACCCCTACCGTATTCCGAGCCCCTGATGTAGTGTTCCGAGCGAGCGAAGCGAGCTCGGAAAAGTCACCCGGGCGCGCCCTGCATATCCGGATGAGTGGTGGGAATGGCGAAGCCGAGAGGCTGAACAAATTGCGCGATCTCGTCCTAGCAGCGGGTCCGGGCACCGGTCAGGTCGTTCTCCACGCGGGCAGCAACGATGAGCGCCGCCCGCTGCGCCACTTGCTGCCGATCACGCCGGGCCTCGCGGACGCCATCGCGGCTCTTTTCGGCGGCGACAACGTGTGGGAGAGCGAAGCGTGAACGCTCGCGCCGTCGTCATCGATATCGACGGCACGCTGGTCGACCACTCCCTGCGCATCGATCTCGCGGACGCGGCGGCGATCGCGCGTGCGCGGCAAGCGGGGCTCACGGTGTGGCTGGCGACGGGCCGTCTCTTCAGCGCGGCCAAGCCGTTTGCGCAAGAGCTCGGCCTGCGCGGACCGATCATCGTGCTCAACGGCGCCGCCGTCTACGACATCGAAAGCGAAAAGGTCGTGGACGCCCATCCGCTGGTCCGCGCGGTGGCTCTGCGCGCCTACGATTCGCTGAAGGCGAAGGACCTTCACGTCCAGCTGTATTTCGGCGACCACCTCTATCTCGACAGGCGCAACCGCTTCTCGGAGCACTACCTCGCGATCTCGCGGGTGGAACCGGTCATGGTTCCGGATTTGCGCGAACTGCTTACCGGCGGCGGCGCGAGCACACCGGGCCCATTGAAAGTCCTCGGGGTGGCGCCGCCCGAGCGTGTGCTCGAAACCATCCCGCTGCTTGCGCGCGAGCTTGGCAAGGACGCGCAAGTCTTTCGGAGCCAGCCGGAATTTCTCGAGATCACCGACCCGACCGCGGACAAGGGTCGCGCGCTGGAGGCCGTCGCGCGCCGTGAGCGGATTCCGGCTCAGGATATCGCCGCGATCGGCGATTCCGACAACGACATCCCGATGTTCCGGACCTCTGGGCAGAGCTTCGCGGTAGAAAACGGCACGACGTCGGCCAAGCAGGCTGCGAGCTGCATCGTGGCGGCGCAAGGCAGCGGCGGCGTCGCTGAGGCGATCGCTCTGCTGCTGGGTGAGCGGGTCGGTGGCTGAGAGCGCGGTGGCGCGCCGCAGGCGTCAAGGGCAGGCGCTTGCGACGCTCAAGCGGGTGTTCGTCGGCGCCCTTGTCGTCGTCGCAGTCGGTGCGATCGCCTTCGGCGCCGTGAGGCTAGCCATGGACCCGGCCTTCCAACTGGGCAGCGTTGCGGTCGTGGGCTTCGATCGGGAATCGGAAGAAGCCGTCCGGAGTGCGGCCGCGCTGCCGATCGGCAGCAACGTCTGGTTCATGGATACCGCAGGTGCCGCCGATCGGGTCGAGGCGCTGCCGTGGGTGCGCAGCGGGCACGTCGACCGTCAGTGGCCCAACCTCGTGACGATCTCCATCACGGAGCGCGTGCCGGCCGCGCGCGTGATGCTGCCGGAAGCTTCGGGCAAGCGATATGCGGTCGTGGACGACGGCTTGCGCGTGCTTGCCGTGGAGGTTGACGATGAGCGCGATGCCGCGCTGCCCGTCCTCTTCGTCCAGCCGCTGCCGTCCGGAATCGATGCGCCGGGCAGCGACGTCTCCAGCGCTCAACTGGCGCAAGCCCTGGATGCGAGCAAGCGTCTCGCTAAGCTCGGAGTCCGCATCACGGAAATCGAGAGCAAGCCCGCCACCGGCATCGGCTTCACCACGGCGTCGCATCTGCGCGTGTTGTTCGGCTCCACCGCCGATTTCGAGCGCAAGGTCGAGTTGCTCGGCGCGATCGTGAAACGCATCGCGCATCCTGAAGAAGTCGCCTACGTGGATCTGCGAAGCGCAGCCGCGCCGACGGTGCTATACCGATGACGCGCACGGATGCGCGCGCGCAGCGCGTGAATTTTCGCGAAACGACAAAGAGGGAAGTCGCAATCCATTTGGAATGCGTCGCGTATGCAAAGCAAGCGCGGCGATCTTCGGGTCGCCGAAGTCGTTCTTTGAGGAGTTTATCCACAGCCTGTGGAGAATGGGGACTCTGTGGAGAACCGATGAGGACTGACGTTGGCGCGTAGCGAGATCGTCGCCGGTCTGGATATCGGCACGACCAAGACCGCGGCGGTGATCGCGAGTCAGGGCCGCGACAACGTCATCGATATTATCGGCTTCGGCGCCGCTCCATCGCTCGGACTGCGCAAGGGCGTCGTCACCGATCTCGAAGAGACCGTGAAGTCCATCGAGGCGGCGATCGAGACAGCCGAGCGTATGGCCGGCTCACATGTATCGGCCGCGTACGTGGGCATCACCGGTGAGCACGTGCGCTCGCTGAACACGCACGGCATCGTGGCCGTCGGCAGCGATGACCGCGAGGTCGCGCCGCTGGACGTCAAACGCGTCGTGGACGCGAGCACGATCATCAACGTGCCGGCCGATCGGCAGATCATCCACACATTGCCGCGCGAGTTCGCGGTGGACGGCCAAAATGGGATCACCGACCCCGTTGGCATGGCAGGCGGGCGGCTTGAAGTCGACACGCACGTCGTGACCGCAGGCACGTCGTTCCTGACGAACGTGCTCAAGTGCGTGCATCGCGCCGGCATCGAACCGTCGGGCATCGTGTTCGAGCCGCTCGCCTCGGGGGCAGCGGTGTTGCTGCCGGAGGAGCGGAACGCCGGCGTGGTCTTGCTGGACATCGGAGGCGGCACGACCGACCTGGCCGTGTACTGGGGCGGCGGCGTTTACCATACGTGGACGGTGCCGGTCGGCGGCAACATCGTCACGAACGACATCGCGCTTGGTCTTAAGACGAGTTTCCAGGAGGCCGAGCACATCAAGCACGTGTACGGCACGACCGACCTCTCGGTGGATCTCGAGCAGCAGACCTTCGAAGTGAAGGCGCTATCGGGCCGCACGAGCCGTGCCGCATCGAAGCACTTCTTGCGGCAGATCATCGTCGCGCGCATGACCGAGATCTTCAAACTTGTGCGCGGCAATCTGGCCGTGAACTGTCCGGCTGAAGTGATGCTGGCCGAACTCGTGCTCACCGGCGGGGGCGCGCAACTGCCCGGGCTGGATGCCCTTGCATCCGACTACTTCGATTTGCCGGCGCGCATCGGGTATCCGATGCACGTCGGCGGGCTCACGGAAACGATCAAAAATCCGGCATACGCCACGGCCGTCGGTCTTGTGCTCTTCGGAGCCAGCGCCGGCGACAGCGGAACGCCGGTGCGCACCAACGGCAGAGGCGTCTGGGGACGCGTGTCGTCTTGGTGGGCGCAAGTCTTCGGCTAAGGCCAGGAGGTATGGATGGGATGAACGATCGGCGTTACGTGCCGGATCACATGGCGAGCATCAAGGTCATCGGCGTCGGCGGCGGCGGCTGCAATGCCGTCAACCGCATGGTGGACGCGGGGATCAGGGGTGCGGACTTCTACGCGATCAACACCGACGTGCAGGCGCTCAAGGCTTCGCGCACCGAGAACACGCTGCAGCTCGGCAAGGAACTGACCCGGGGCCTCGGCGCCGGCGCGGATCCGGAGATCGGCCGTCAAGCAGCCGAGGAGTCGAAGGAAGACATCGCCATGCTCGTCGAGGGTGCTGATCTCGTGTTCATCGCCGCCGGTATGGGCGGCGGTACGGGCACGGGTGCGTCGCCGATCGTCGCCGAGATGGCGCGCGGAGCCGGTGCGCTTACGGTCGGCGTGGTGACGAAGCCGTTCGGGTTCGAGTTGCGCAAGCGCGCGCAGATCGCTGAGCGCGGCATAGCCGAGCTCGAGCAGAAGGTGGACACGCTGATTGTCATACCAAACGATAAGCTGCTCTCCGTCATCGAGCGTCGCACGCCGCTGATGGAGGCCTTCCGCTACGCCGACGACGTACTGCGTCAGGGCATCCAAGGCATCACTGACCTTATCACGCAGCCGGGGCTCATCAATCTCGATTTCGCAGACGTACGGCGAGTCATGACCGATGCGGGCTCGGCGTTGATGGGTATCGGCAGAGGCTCGGGCGAGAATCGGGCGGTCGATGCTGCGCAAAAGGCCGTGTCCAGCCCGCTGCTGGAAGCGACCATCGACGGCGCGCGCGGCGTGATCTTCAACATCTACGGCGGGCCGGATCTCTCGATGTACGAGGTCAACGAAGCGGCGGAAGTCATCAGCAAGGCTGTCGACCCCGACGCGGAAGTGATCTTCGGCGCGACGATTGAGGAGAACATGAACAGCGAGGTGCGGGTCACCGTGCTCGCGACCGGCTTCGGTTCCCGCGCTCGCGAGCGCTCCCGGACGATCGGCGTTGGCGAGATCGAGAAAGTCAAGCCGGTGAACATGGACGAGATCGAGGTCCCGGCGTTCCTACGCTACAACAAGTAGCAAGTACATGTAGTGCCGGGGCTTTAGCCCCGGGTGTTGCGAGCCAGACTTTAGTCTGGCTCTCTCCACGGAGCGATGTGATAGCGCAAGCCCGTCACACCGCGCTCGACATCGTCGGCGATCTGGACCCCGGCATCCGGATGGAACGGGATGGCGCGCAGCGCGGCGATCGAATGCCACGCGCATTCGAGCACGCGCGCGTCGCTCGAGCGGCCGATCTCGCCGATGATGGCCGCTTCGAAGACCAGCTGCACGAGATGGCGCCCGCCGGGCGGCGCTATCGTCTCGATCACGTAGCGGAGCGGGCCCACGCTGACCTCGCAGTCCGCCTCTTCTCGGAGTTCGCGCGCGAGCGCAGCGATCGCGGGTTCCATCCCTCGCACGCCGCCGCCCGGCAACAAGTAGGTCACGCGACCATCCTTGAGGTGACGAGCAAGCAGAATGCTTCCGTTCTTGACCACCAATGCCGCAGCGCGCAGTCGCATGATCCCGGTGTCGTCCCGCAAGTGGGGTTTTGCTTCCTGCGTTCCGATAACAAATTAGGGGTGCCGCTATGAAAACTGTGTGTTCGCAATCGATCGACGTGCGCGTGCCCGTCGGGCCGGTGTTCGCATTTGCGACTGACGTCACGCGCTGGCCTCTATGGTTTTCGTTCGTCGTATCGGCACAACAGCCTGACCGGCACGAGCTCCAATTCGGAGAAGAAGTGCATCTCTGCATGCGCGAGGGCCGGCGGCGCTGGCAAGAAGACTTCGAGGTCACCCGCTACGTGCGCAACGCGTTCCTGTGTCTGGAAGGCGCGCTTTCGGCGTCGCGCCGGATCGATTTGCGCTTCGAACAGCGGACGGACTGCACGCGCGTTGTGTGCGGCATCGCGTACCCCGTCTTCGGTGGATGGTTAAGCCAGGCAGGTGACACGCTGCTCCGCAAACCGCGCCTCGCCGCCGAGCTGCGCAACTCGCTGGTGCACCTGAAGAGCGTCATCGAGGATGCGCATCAGGGGGTTGAGGCCGAATCCCTCGGGACCAGAGAACCGCTTTTTGTTTGATGCCGGTCTACGAGTATCGCTGCAAGGATTGCAATCGCACCCATGAGATCGAACACGGTTTCAACGACGAGCGGCCCACGAAGTGTCCGGCCTGCGGAGGGGTCCTCGTGCGCATCTTTCATCCCGTAGGCCTGGTCTTCAAGGGCTCGGGGTTTCATAAGACCGACTATTCCGGTGAGAAGAAGGCGGCGCCGGATTCGAAGAGCACTGAGGCGAAGCCGGCAGATGCACAGCCGGCGGACAAAAAGCCGGACGCGAAACCCTCGGAGCCAAAACCATCAACGGACTCGGCAAAAAGTTGATAAAATGTAGTGCCGGGGCTTTAGCCCCGGAGTGAGCATCTTAGGAACCATCGGCCTGTGGACCGCGATCGTGGTGCTCGTCGCCGCGTTGGTGGCGCTCGCGGCGAGCGTGCCTTTTATTCTGCGCCTGCAGCACAGGGCCGAACGATTGCAGCAGCGGCCGTCGGCTCTGAGGCTCGCCGCGCTGGGAGCGCAGATCTCCGCTCACGCCTCCGAGCTTGCGCCGAACTTGGAATCACTGCAGCAGAACCTCGTCACGTTGGAGCGCACCATCGCGGACGCTGCGCTCGCAGCCGCGGCGCTCGTCTATGCCGTAAAACAGTCGGCGGATGTCGTAGAGGACGCGCTCGACCGTGCCGTCCCCTTCCTTCGCGGCACCCTTCGCAGGAACTGACGTAGTGCCGGGGCTTTAGCCCCGGAACACCCCGGTCCACGCTTGCGCAAACCCCGGGAACGAGGTCGCGATGCACTCGGCGGCGTCGATGACGATGGCATGGCGCGCGGCGAGCGCGAGAAAAGCAGCCGTCATGCCGATGCGGTGGTCGCCCCCTGTTGAGATCCGTTCGGGTGCGATCAGCTTTCGCGTGCCGGTGACGTCGATACCGTCCGGCAGCTCTTGAGCGGTGATCCCAAATGCGCGCAGGAGCTCTGCCGTAGATGTGACGCGATCCGATTCCTTCGCGCGTAACTCCGAGGCGCCTCGCACGGTGAAGCGATCGAGCACGACGCCGGCCAGCGCGCATAACATCGGGATCTCATCGATGCAGCTCGGTACGACGCCAGAGTCCAGATGCAATTCGCGCTTGTGGGGCTGCACGCCGCAGATGATGTCTAAATCCCCGACCGGCTCGCCGTGGCGTTCGAGGAGATTGCGGACGCCGATGCGCAGACCCATGTCGCGGAGCACGTCGAGCGCCGCGGTGCGGGTCGGATTTAGACCGACCCTGCGAACGCTCAGACGCCCGCCCGGCTGTGCGACCGCGGCGCCTGCGAGAAAAAACGCGGCCGCCGAAATGTCGCCTGGGACCTCGTAAGACGGAATCGCCGTCAATGGAGATCGCGAGACCGTCACGTTCAAGCCGGCGACGGACACGCGCGCGCCCATGGCCGCGAGCATGCGCTCGGCGTGATCGCGGCACACCGCCGGACTCGAGACGCTGGTTTCGCCCTCGGCTCGCAGCCCGGCGATGAGGAGCGCCGAGCGCGTTTGCGCGGAAGCGAAGGGCATCGCATGCGTTATCCCACGGAGACCGGCGCTGGCGCCCTCGATAGTGACCGGCGGCCGGCCAAGAGAGCTCGTCTCTATCCGCGCGCCCATCGCGCGCAAGGGCGAGGCGACCCGCTCCATCGGCCGCTGCCGCAAGCTCGCGTCGCCGTCGAGCACCGCGCGCGTGCGATCGGCGAGAAGGCCCATGAGCAGGCGCATGGTCGTGCCGGAATTACCGCAGTCGATCGTGCTCCCAGGCTCACGCAGCTCGGTCGCGCCAAACACCGTCAATCGCCGGTCAGATCCGTTGATCGCGACGCCGAGCGACGTCAGAGCGCGGCGCGTCCGCTCCACATCCTCGCCGGCGTTGCAATTGTCGACGAGGGTGTTTCCCTGCGCGATGGCGGAGAGCATGAGGATGCGATGCGAAATCGACTTGTCGCCCGGCACCTCAAAGGTGCCATCGCCGCTGGATAGCGCGGGAAGAACGATCGAAGCCACGCGGCCACCTTGCCCAAGCTAGGACCTTTTTCCGCGTCCCCAGAAAAGATGGATGACCGTGCGACTCTTCTCGCTCTCCCTCGTCGCGATCGCCTCTCTTTGCGCTGCAGCGCTCGGGCATAGTGTGGTCGCGGCCCTCACCAGGGCCGGCGTCGTCGTAAGCGCTTTTGGCGCATATCGCCACGAGGCTCTCACGCCCGTTTTGCTCGCCGCGGGGATCGTAGCCCTGGTGGTCGCGCTCGGCCTGTTTGGAGATGCGCTGGCGCGCGCGCTCGGCGTCCGCGGCGACTGGGTCGCCGCGCTCTCTGCACATATGGCGCGGACCCCCGTGGCTAAACTCGCGCCCGCGGTTCTGACGCTCCAGCTGCTCGTGTTCTTCGCGATGGAAGCGGTCGAGCAGAATGCCGCCTTCGGCCATCCTCTAGGACTCATGGCGACGTTGGGCACACCAGTCGCCTTCGGCCTCGCGGCGCACCTGCTGGCAACGCTGGTCGTGCTCGGCGGCCTTCGCTTCGCGACTCGCGCCATCGCCGCCGCCGCTGCGGCGCTCGCGCGCGCGATCGGTCCGGCCATCCGCCGGCTCCTGATCGACAAGCAGTCGCCGCTACGGCCGGCCTACTACGCTTACGCGTCTTTCACCGACCGTAGCTTTTACAGCCCGCTCGCGCGGCGCATCGCTAATCGTCCTCCGCCCATCACGGTTCTTTAGGCCCGCAGCTAAAGCGCTCGCCTGGAGCGCTTGTACTGGAGTGGAGAACCGTGAAGCCGTTAAGATACTCACCCTTGCCTTTTACGTTCCTCATCGTCGCCATCGCGCTCGGCGTCGGTTGGTGCGCGGAAGCCTTACGGCCGCAACCCGCGCAGGCGATCCCTATGTTCGCAAAGCGCACCGGCGCATCGTGCGAGCTCTGCCACACCGTTTTTCCAGGCATGACGAACTATGGAATGATGGTCATGATGGGGGATTTTGCGTCGTTGCCGTATCACGCCGGAAAAAACCCCGGCTTCACCTCCTTCGTCTTCGAGGAAGAATACTCGTCGGCTCCTGACGGCAACCCGGCGCCACCCAAGCTGCATACCAAGAATCTCGGGATTCTCAACGGCGGATTCATCGGGCCGCATTTCACGTACTACTTGGAGCAGCACATCGTCGACGGCGGCTTCATCGGCGGCACCGACCAATTCTGGTTCTCGTATAACAACTTGTTCGGGGGGACCGGCGACCTGCAGGTCGGCAAGTTCCACACGCCGTTCCCCTTCATGCCGGCGCACCGCATCACGCTTGCGCCATACGCGACGACGAGCTCGACCATCGGCTCCAATGGCTTCAATGAAGACGACAGCCACTGGGGCGTCACGCTCTCGCGAATGCAAGGCTCGCTGATGTACAGCCTCTCGGCTCTTGGCGGCAACGATCTCATCGGCCAGCCAGGTGCCTTCCAACTCGCCGGCAACCACGATCACAGCCTCGATTTCTCCATGATGACGATGGGCGAAAGCCCGTTCAATTTCGGCGTGGGCCTCATCCGCGGCTACTCGCCGCCGGCGATGGTCGGCGCGCCCTTTAACCGCTTCAATCGCTCCGCTCTCTACCTCCAGTACATCCCGCCCGGCGATCAGCGTCTGCAATTCCAGGCGGTCGGCCAATTGGGCAGCGACTCCGATCCGTTCGGCACAGGCGAGACGACGCACGCGCGCGGCTTCTTCAGCGAAGCCCAGTACCGATTCTCGCGCGGCAACTGGGGTGTGCTGCGTTGGGATTCGGCCACCGGCGATTCGCCGACGGCCGGAGTCACGCTGGATCTCATCCATCAGTTCACGCCCAACACCAAGCTCACGCTCGAAGGCCGCAGACTGGCCACCGGTTCGCAGTTCGGCATGGCGGTCGAGTGGGCCGGTCCATGGTCGCGGCGTGACGTGCTCGCGCAGCCGGTGCTCGGCGCCATGCCGGGCATGAAGATGACCGGCATGAACATGCCCGGGATGAACATGCCCGGGATGAGCATGCCGGGGATGAGCATGTCAACGCTCGACGTCCAGCTCGCGCACGGCAACGCGGTCAACGGTCAAGCGCTTTTCCAAACCCACAACTGCGCGGCTTGTCATGGCGCGGGTGGGGCGGGCGGCGGCATCGGACCCAAGCTCATCGGGCTCGCCGATCACGTGACGCCGGATGAGCTTTACAGTTTCGTGAAGCACCCCGTCGCTCCGATGCCCGACTTCAAGCTCAGCGAAACGGACATCGCAGACCTCATCGCTTACGTCGTCTCACTGACGCCCGGGCACAGCGTCGGCGGCGACATCGCCAAGGCCAATCCCGGCGGGATGGCCATGGGAGGCGCGATGTCGATGGCGGTACCGCCGCCTGTCTATCCGCTCGATCAAAAGCCATTCGACACGGGCAACGATGGCTATTTCGCGGGCGTGGAGTCCGGCGACTCAGGCGCGGGCCACGTGCTCTTCGGTCGCAGCTGCGCGCAGTGTCACGGCGCAGCCGCGCAAGGAGCGTCGGGCCCGAGCTTGGGCGGCTTGGCCGCGGCCTCGACCCCCAGTGCGATCGCGTGGCGCATCCGCCAGCATCATGCCGTGGCGCCGGCGCTGCGCTTGACCAGCCAAGAGATCGCCGACCTCACGGCGTTCCTGGAGACCCTGAATCTGGCATCGGGGTCGAACACCGCCTCAGGGAGCTCGCGATGATTTCACGCAAAGACTTGATCGGACTCGGCGGCGCAGGCGCGTTGGCGCTGGCGACTTCACGCGCGTCCGCCGCGATGGCGGGGGCCGCGCCGATAAGCGGCGCGCCAAGGGCCGCCGATGAGTTGAGCCGTCTAACGACCGCGGGGCTGCGCGCGCTTCCGAAGCTCAAGCCGGCCGGCGCTATCAAGCGCACCGGCCGCAAGCGCACGTTCACGCTGGTGCTGGCCCCGGCGCTGGTCGAGCCGCTGCCCGGTCACTCCGTTCAGGTGCGCAGCATCAACGGCATCTCGCCCGGTCCCGAGCTGCGCATGACCGAGGGCGACGACGTCGAGATCACGGTGGTGAACCGCCTGGCGCAGGCGACGTCGATCCACTGGCACGGCGTTCCCGTGCCGTTCGCCATGGATGGGGTCGCGATGATCTCGCAGCAGCCGATCGCGCCCGGCCAGCAGTTCGTCTACCGCTGGATCGCGCCTCAGGCGGGCTCGTACATGTATCATTCGCATTACAACGACATGGACCAGGACAGCGTGGTCGGCATGATCGTGGTCGATCCGCAGGAACCGTCGCGCGAGCCGCGCTACGACGTGGATTTTCCGATCGTCGTCACCTCCATCGGGTGGGAGCCGGCGCGCAGCATCGAGGCGCAGGCGATACTTGCCAACAGCATGTTGATGCCATCGATGGCCGCCAATCCCAAGGCTGATCCCAGCCCCGGCATGGGCGACGCCATGGAGCGCATGGATATGATCGAGTACTGGTGCTTCAACGGCAAGACGTTCCCGGCGACCGCGCCGATCCGCGTCAAGCCTGGCGATCTCGTGCGCATACGCTTTGCCAACATCACGCACATGGCGCATCCGATGCATCTGCACGGGCATTGGTTCCGCTGGATCGCGCAGGACGGCGCGCCGCTGCCGGAACCGCGCCCGATGAACACGATACCCGTCGATCCGGGTCGCACGATCGACATCGACTTCATCGCGAACAACCCGGGCGTGTGGCCTCTGCATTGCCACATCGTGTCGCATATGGTGGACAACCGCGATCAGATGAGCGGCCTCGTGGCAGTCGTGCAATACGAAGGATACAGCTTGCCCTCGATGATGCAGAAGATGGCGGGCTAAGAGACTCGACCTTTGTCGCCCTCCCGCCTGCGGCGTGGAGGGCGTGGTCCACGTGCTTCCGGAATGACCGGCCATGGGCGTCTCCCCAGCCGCACCCAGCACCGGCGTTCGCGCGCTTCGCGCGAGCGCATTCGGTTCCGCCGTATTCGCGTTCGCGCTGGTCGTATGGGGCGGCATCGTGCGCATCAATGGCGCCGGCATGACCTGCCCCGACTGGCCGCGTTGCCGTGGGGCCTGGTTTCCCGCGCTGAACGACAGCGTGTTCTACGAGTGGACGCACCGGCTGGGCGCTCCGATCCTCACGCTCCTCGTGCTCGGAACCGTTGTCCTCGCGTGGCGCAGCCGGCGCGAGCTGCCGGCGGCCTATCGGGCGTCATGGGTCTCCTTCGGGTTGCTCGTCGCGCAAGTGCTCGTCGGCGCGCTCACGATCAAATTCGCGAATAGCCCGCCGAGCGTGGCGGCGCACCTCGCGCTTGGCATCGGCACGTTCGTCAGTTTGTTGGTCATCGGCCTGCTCGCGGGAGAGGCTTCCGGGGCTAAAGCCCCGGCACTACAGGGCGGTCAATTAAGTCCGGCACAGTTGAGCTTCGCGCGGCTGGCGCTGGTCGCAGGACTTTTCGCGTTCGTGGCGATCATCGCCGGCGGTTACATGAGCGCCGCAGGCGCCGGCATCGCATGCACGGAGTTTCCTTTCTGTCACGGTTGGTCGGGTCCGGTGACGAGCGCAGAGCAGGTGCACATGGCGCACCGGCTCGCCGCGTACGCGACGATCGCGGCCGTGCTCATCGTGCTCGTCGCGGCGACCAACTCGAAGGTGCGCAGCCGCGCCGTCGTGGGCACGGCTTGGATCGCGGCCATCCTCGTCGTCATCCAAGCGCTGCTCGGCGCGCTGACCGTGATGACGCGGCTGGAGCCGGCGCTGCGCTCGCTGCATCAGGCGAACGGGGCGCTGCTGGTCGCTGCACTCGTCGTGCTCGCGTATTTCGCCTATACGAGGGCCGGACAGACGTGAAGACGGTTCGCGACTATCTTTCCCTCATGAAGCTGCGGGTCATGACGCTGCTGCTGTTCACCACGCTGATGGCGATGATGATCGCCGCGGGGGGCGCGCCGTCGCTTCCGCTCGTGTTCTGGACGCTGCTCGGCGGGGCGCTCGCGGCCGGGTCTTCCGGCGCGCTCAACATGTATTTCGACCGCGACATCGATGCGCTCATGAAGCGCACGAGCAGACGCGCAATCCCGAGCGGGCGGATCGCGCCGGTCAACGCGCTGACCTTCGGCATCGTGCTCGCGATCGCGTCGTTCGTCGAACTGTCGTTGACCGTGAACCTGCTCGCCGCAAGCCTGGCACTGAGCGGCGTTCTCTTCTACGTGATCGTCTACACGCTTTGGCTCAAGCGCACGAGCGTGCAGAACATCGTCATCGGGGGAGCCGCGGGCGCCATTCCGCCGCTCGTAGGCTGGGCGGCGGTGACAAACCACCTCGGGCTTACCGCGCTGCTGCTCTTCCTTATAGTGTTCGTATGGACGCCGCCGCATTTCTGGGCGCTCGCGCTGATCGCCAAAGACGAATACGCCAAAGTGAACGTGCCCATGCTGCCCGTCGTGCGCGGCGACGCCGTCACCAAGCGTCACATCCTCGCGTACACCGTAGCGCTTGCCGGACTCACGCTGGCTCTGACGCCGCTGCACGTGATGGGATGGGTGTACTTGGCGTGCGCGTTGCTGCTTGATCTCGCCTTTTTCTGGTACGCGTGGCGCGTGACGGTGCTCGGGACCGTGGCGTCCGAGCGCGCGCTGTACAAATATTCCATGCTGTATCTCGCGCTGCTGTTCGGCGCGATGGTCATCGATCGGCTCCGCCACGGCTCCGGCACGTGATTGCAGGGCAGCGGCGGCGCACGCCCTAAGAGTCGTACAAGAGCCGAAGTGGCGGAACTGGCAGACGCACACGACTCAAAATCGTGCGAGGTCACCCCTCATGTGGGTTCGATTCCCACCTTCGGCAGGCTCCGAGCTGAAGCACTGCGACAAACCGCGCACGCTAAGGCGTCGCGCCGAGGATGCCACGCAGCAGTCGTGTAATCGCTCGCGCGGGAGACAAAATGGACTCAGGCTCGCGGCAAGCGTCGCTGCTTGACAGCGAATTTTGGGGTGTGACGGCCCTCATGGCCGTTCTGAGCGGCGTTCTGATGTGGGGCGTCGTGATTTTCCCTATCGACGAGTTCTTGCCCAAAGCCTCGTCCGCTGCCGAGCACATCGATTATCTGTTCAAGTTCATGTCGTTCTTCAGCGTGCCTTTCATCATCTTCGTGAACGGCTACATCCTGTATTTCACATGGCGCTATCACCTGCGCAAAGGTCAATCCAGAACCGCCGTCGGCTCGGACATCCACGATCACACGGCGCTCGAGACGTTGTGGACCGTCATCCCATCGATCTTGATGGTGGCACTCGGTATTTTGAGCTACATCGTCATGCCCGAATACTACCTGGCAGACGCCGCGAGCCAGGCGACGGTCGAAGCGATCGGCCATCGCTTCTATTACGAGTTCAGGTATCCGGGCTTGAAAGATCCGGTCAACGGCGAACTGCACCTACCGATCGGCAAATTGGTGACCATCGATCTGACGTCAGCAGAAACCGACCCAAGCCAAGCGGTGATCCATTCCTTTTGGGCGCCGGAATTCCGCGTCAAACAAGACTTGATCCCCGGCATGGTCGTGCCCATCCACTTCAAGCCGACTCGCATCGGGACGTATCGCATCATCTGCACGGAATTTTGCGGCCTTGGCCATTCCGACATGGTCGGCAAGGTCATCGTGGAGTCGCAGGCGGCCTTCGACACGTGGTTCGCTCAGGAGAAGACCCGCCAAGCCTCGAGCTCGCAAGCGATGACGGGCACCATCAGCTTGGCCGGCGGCGACGAGGCGAGCGGCGCGACATTGTTCAGCAAGAAGTGCGTCGCGTGCCACGGCGTGGGTGGGTTTGACCAGAAGAAGGTCGGCCCGGGGCTCGGTAACATTTTCGCTGACCCGCAACATCCGAAACTCGTCAACGGACAAGCGGCGACACCGCAGGACGTCGCGGCGCTCATCCAGCACGGCGCCCAGGGCCCGATGGGCACCATGCCGAGCATGCAGCAAAACGGTTTATCCGCGAAAGATGTCGCGAACCTCGTGGCCTACCTCAAGTCCATCCACCAGTAACATAAGGAAAAGAATAACAGCATGGCAGTTGGCGAAGTCGCAGTAGAACCCCAGGAACACATCCACCCGCCGCCGACCGGGTTCGTATCGAAGTACATCATCAGCTTCGATCACAAAGTCATCGCCGTCCAATATTTCATCACGAGCGGCCTGTTCTTCGTGCTGGCCGGCCTTCTTGCCGAGCTCATGCGCGCACAGCTCTCCGGGCCGCACAACAACGTGCTCAGTCCGACCACCTACAATGAGGCTTTCACCGTGCATGGGTCGGCCATGGTGTGGCTGGTCACGATCCCGATCCTCACCGGCGCCTTCGGCAACCTCGTCATGCCGCTGCAGATCGGCGCCCGTGACGTCGCCTTTCCGTGGTTGAACATGTTCAGCTTCTGGCTCTTCCCGCCGGCGGGCATCTTGCTGTTCGGCAGTTTCTTGGTCGGGGCGCCGCAAGCGGGCTGGACCGAATATCCACCGGTGAGTCTCATGACGCCCGGCACCGCCATGTGGTCGGCCGCCATCTTCCTGATCGGTGTGTCCAGCACGATCACCGGCATCAACTTCTTGGTGACCGTCATCAAGATGCGCGCGCCGGGGATGACCTGGACGCGTATGCCGCTGTTCGTCTGGGCCACGGTCGTCACCGCATTCCTGTCGGCGATCGCTACGGCCAACCTGTCGGCCGCGTTGGCCGGCCTGTTCATCGCCCAGATCTTCCACATCCCGTTCTTCGACCCGGCGCGGGGCGGAAGCCCGGTTCTCTGGCAGCACGTGTTCTGGTTCTACTCGCACCCGGCCGTCTACATCATGATCTTGCCGGCCTTCGGCATCATCTCCGAAGTCATCCCTACGTTCGTGCGCCGGCCGATCTTCGGCTACAAGGCGATCGCGTACTCGTCGGTGGGGATCGGTTTGATCTCGTTCATGGTCTGGGCGCACCACATGTTCACCAGCGGCCTGGCGCAGTGGGTGCAGCTGCCCTTCATGATCCTCACCATGGCGGTCGCGATCCCGACCGGCATCAAGATCTTCAGTTGGGTGACGACCTTGTGGCGCGGACGCATCCGCCTGACCTCTCCGCTGTTGTTCGTCATGGGGTTCCTGTCGACGTTCACGTTCGGCGGCGTCACCGGGGTGTTCTTGGCTTCAGTACCGGTGGACATCCACGAGCACGCGACCTATTTCGTAGTCGCGCATTTGCACTACGTGCTCTTCGGCGGCAGCATGTTCGGCATCTTCGCCGGCCTCTATTACTGGTGGCCGAAGATGACGGGACGGCTGCTGGACGAACGCCTCGGCAAGTGGCACTTCTGGCTGATGTTCATCGCGTTCAACGCGACCTTCTTGCCGATGCACTGGATCGGCTTGCTCGGCATGCCGCGGCGCGTGGCCACCTATTTCGCGCAGTTCGACCCGGAGCTTCTGCGCACGATCTCAGCGACGAATTTGTTCATCACGATCTCGGCATTCGTGCTGGGCGCTTCCATGCTCATCTTCGCCTACAATGCGCTGCGCAGCGCGCGCGGCGGCGAGAGGGCGGGCAGCAACCCTTGGGGCGCGCGCACCCTTGAGTGGATGACCACATCGCCGCCGCCGTACTACAACTTCGCCGAGATCCCGATCGTGCTGTCCGGCCCGTACGAATACGGCAAGCCCCTGCCGTACGCGAACATCAAGCAAGATCCCGACGCGGTGCCGCTCCACTGATGGCAACCCACGCACTGCACGTCGACGACGCGCTTTACGAGGAAGTCCGCGGGCACCGGCTGCTCGGGTTCTTGCTATTCCTCATCAGCGACTCGATCTTGTTCATGTCGTTCATTTTCGGTTATCTGTACAACCGGGCTGCAGCGCCGGTCTGGCCGCCGCCCGGCCTCGAGCGCCCGGACGTGTTTCTGGCGGCCGTGAACTCGATCGTCCTTTTCGGAAGCGGCGTCACCATGCACTTCGCCATGGAGTCCATGCGTCACGAGAACCGCAAGCGCTTCGTCGGCTTCGTGCTCGCAACGATCGTCTTGGGCTTGATGTTCTTGGGCGGCCAGGTCATCGAGTACACGACGCTCATCCGCCACGACGTGACGTGGAACGGCACCACGTTCGGCGCGTCGTTCTTCACCCTGACCGGCATGCACGGCTTCCACGTGTTCATCGGAGTGATCTTCCTGATCACCGTGCTGATCCAAACGCTCAAGGGCGTGTATACGACGCAGCGCCACTTCGGCCTGACCGCGGCGACCCTGTACTGGCACTTCGTCGACGTCATCTGGGTCGCGCTCTTCAGCCTGTTCTACGTGTATTGATGGGGGCCTGAGATGGACATTCACCTCATCGAGAAGATCCTGGCCTTCATCGGGGCGCTCGTGGTCGGATTTTTCGCGGTCAAATCGCTCATCGCCGAGTGGCCGAAGATCAACCTCGAGGATCATGTCACCAAGGTCATGATGGTGCTGTTGACGATCGGCTGCATCATCGTTTTGCTCGTGGCCGTCAACGTCTGGGGACGGGTCTAGGAGAGCGGCATGGCGCAGCACGGAAACATCACTCCGTACGAGATCACCAAGAGCCGCGGCGTGCCGCCGGTGGTGCAATACTTCTTCTTGATCGGCGTGCTCGTGATTTTCTTCATGGGCTTCATTTCGGTGAACAAAGCCGGCGAGAACCACGTCTGGCCGGCCGATAGCACGCCGAGAATCGAACTGGGCGGGAAGCTCTAGGAGCGCTTCCGCCACAACGGGTGGTTGATGCCGACCCCGAACGGGGGCATCTCGTCAGACAGCACGCCGGTCCCCTGACCGTCCACTTTGTGGATGCCGCCGAACTCGCTGAACTCCATGTACGCGGGGTGAACCGCATAGACCAGTTCAGTATCGCCGTGGACCGGCCACTCACACGCGACGCGCCCGTCGTCCAGCATGACGGCGATATAGCCGCTGGTGTCGCGATCCGACCAATCGTCGCGGCCGCGGGTGCGCAGGTAGCCATCGACGATGAAGATCGGCTTTCGCGTTTCCAAGAGCGCGCGCAGCGGGGCCAGGACCAGCGCAATGGCGTAGAGGGTGAAGACCGCGGCGCCGAGGCCGAAAAGCGCCACGAAATATTGATAACCGTTCAGGTCCGCGGCGGCATGGCGTCGAACGTTATCGAGCCCGAATGTGAAAGCCGCGAACAAGATAGCGATGACAGCAGGTTCCAACGCCGTGACGAAACGACCGGAAAAACCGCGCGCGACGACAAGCCGCTCGTTTGGCCGCCACGCGCGCATGACCAGCAAGCGCCGGCGTTCCAACGCGCTGAGTGGTGGTCCGCTGACCGCTTTCACGTCCATGGCCTTCGCCGTCGTGGGCCTGTCGCTCTTTGCAGCGGTCCCGGCATGGGCAGCAGGTCCGACGAACGGCAACCCCTTCGATCGAGTCGTGCAGGGCGTCGCCGTCGGCGGCAAGCTCCCCGCGACGCGCTTCATGGATCAGGCCGGGCGCGCGGTTTCGCTGGCAGACTGGCGCGGGCGCACGCTTGTCATCGCCTTCGTCTACACCCACTGCACCGATCAGTGCCCGCTGGTCACCAACAAGTTCGCCCGCCTAGCGACGATGCTGCCCCACGACCGATTCAGGCTTGTCGAAGTGAGCATAGACCCGGCGCGCGATACCCCCGACGTGATCGCGCGCTACGCGAGAGAGCATCATGTCGATGGATCGGCGTGGTCGGTGCTCACGGGCGACGCAGACGCGCTCGACCTTTTCGAGCGGTCGCTGGGCATCTCGGTTGTGACCGCGCCGGGCGGGGAACTGCTGCACAACGAGCGCACGGTGGTGGTCGCGCCGGACGGCACGCTTGCCAGCGTCATCGACGAGGCCGGCTGGACGCCGGAGCAAGTGGCGGCAGAAGCCCGCCACGTCGAAGGTCTTCCTTCGAATCCGTTCGCCCGGCTCGACCTGAATCTGGGAAAAGCGGTAGCGGCGATCTGCGGCGGAGCGCTGCAGGGAAGGGCCGGCCTGGGCGACGCCATCGCGGTAGTGGCCATATTCGCGATCGCCGGAATCGTGGCGTTCATCATCGCACGCAAGCTGTTTGCGGGCTGAATCTCCGGAGAAGAGTTGCAAGGGCGCTCGCGGAATGGCCCCGGCCCTAGGGGCGTCTGCGAAGGACACAACCGACAATGCGCAACTTTCGATTGATCACGCTGACTGCGTTCGCTGCGGCCCTCGTGCTGAGCGGCTGCGGCAACCCGGCGGCGCCCAAGGGAAACTACGGCGTGGTGCTCGGCACCGTGACGTCAGATACCGGCACGCCGATCGCGAACGCCGACGTCCTCATCGATTTCACGATCGACGTCAAGACCGGCGCTGACGGAACCTACAAAGCGGATACCGTACCGGCCGATCCGGGCAACAGCACCGTCATCACCGCCTCGGCGGCCGGCTTTGCCTCGAAGACCGTGAACGCGCCCGTCATCGCCGGGCAGAACAACACGGTCAATATCACACTGACGCACACGTAAACGGGCGCAAAGGGCTTCGCCGCCGCGTCTGATGGAGGCGTTTCGCGGAAAGGAACCGGTTCAGTCTGGCGGGAAGAGCGTCCCGTTGCGAGGCGCTTAATTGTCCCGTTGCGATGCTGCTCTTAGCCGAGTTTTTCATCACCAACGAGCGTTTAGAAGACCGATCCCTGCGTGGAGGAAACCGTGGTTATTGCGTCCGGTGAAGTGAACACAAACGCCAAGCCGAGGGGCGAATCGAAAGTCAATTCGGTCGATCGCGCGCTCGTCATCCTCGAATATCTGGGGACGCAGACCAAGGAGGTCGGCGTCCGGGAACTCGGCCAGGCGATTGGTCTGTCGAAAAGCAGCGTGCACCGCATCCTCCAGACCCTCAGGGCCAGGGGTTTCGTCAAATGGAACCCGGATAACGCCCGCTATTCCCTCGGGATCAAGGCATTTGAGGTCGGCTGCGGCATCCTGCGCTCCATGGAGGCCCATACGGTGGCCAAGCCCTACCTGGAGCAGCTCGCCGCCAGCCTGGGCGAGACGGTCTTCCTAGGCGTGGTCGACGATGCCGAGATCGTCTACCTCGAAAAAGCCGACGGGCGGCGCTCGGTCAAGATGTACGCCGACATCGGTTCGCGCCGGCCGTTGCACTCGACGGCCATCGGCAAGGCGCTCATGGCGCATTTGGAGCGCGCCGAGATCGATCGCATCATCTCCGCAAAGCCGCTGGCGCGATTCACGAGCAACACGATCACCGATCCCGAAGCTCTTCGCCAGGAACTGGAAAAAGTTCGCCGCCAAGGCTATGCCGAGGACAATGAAGAGACCGAAGAGGGTCTGTATTGCGCCGGCGCTCCGCTTTTCAATTTCTCGGGCAAGCCAGTCGCTTCGATTTCGGTCGCGGTGCCCAAGCTCGGTCAACAGGCGCTGCAAAAGGAGCGCTTGATCCGGGGCATCGTGGAAAAGGCGCAAGAGATCTCCGGCAAACTCGGCTACAGCGGCCGGGCAAAAACCGCAGCACTGTAGTCCCTTCTAGGATTTGCGTTGAGCAGGCCTCGCGTTTTCGTCAGCCGGGTGATTCCGGACGCGGGGCTTTCGCTTTTGAAGGCGCACTTCGATTGCGAAGTGTGGCCGCATGACCGCCCCCCCACACGTGATGAACTGGTCGCAGGCTGCACGAACAAGGACGCGCTTGTATGCCTGCTCACCGAGAAGGTGGACGCCGACGTCTTGCGAGCCATCCCGAGCGTGAAGATCGTGGCGAACGTGGCAGTCGGCTATGACAATCTCGATATCGCAGCCGGTACGGCTGCCGGCGTGGTCATGACGAATACCCCGGGCGTGCTCGACGACACGACCGCCGATCTGGCCTTTGCCCTGATCTTGGCGACGGCGCGGCGCCTGGCCGAGGCCGATCGGTTGACCCGCTCCGGAACGTGGGGCGGCTGGGGCATCATGCAGCTGTTGGGTCACGACGTCCACCACGCTACGCTGGGCATCGTCGGTTTTGGCCGCATTGGGCGCGGCGTGGCTCGGCGAGCGTTGGGCTTCGAGATGAACGTCATCTATTCCGACGATTATCCGCCGCTGCCGGAAGTCGAACGCGAATTGCGCGCGCGCCGGGTGCCATTCGAAGAGCTGTTGCGAACGGCCGATTTCATCACGCTGCACACGCCGCTGACGCCGGAAACGCGACATTTGATCAACGCGGGGACGCTCGCGAAGATGAAGCGCTCCACTTGCGTGATCAACACCTCACGCGGCCCGGTGATCGAAGAAGCCGCACTGGTGAAAGCGTTGCGCGACGGCACCATCGCCGGCGCAGGCCTGGACGTCTACGAGAACGAGCCGAAGATCTCAAGCGACCTGATCGCCGCGCCCAATACCGTGCTCTTGCCGCACATCGGCAGCGCCAGTCACGCGACGCGAGGCAAAATGGCGGAGATGGCGGCGAATAATGTCATCGCGTTCTTCAAGGGCTTGCCGCCGCCCAACGCGGTGAACCCCGAAACGCTCAAGTCAGCGTAGTGTAGTGCCGGGGCTTTAGCCCCGGAAAATTCATGATCCCCCGCAAGATCGTCATCGCTCCTGACAAGTTCAAAGGCAGCCTGAGCGGAGCCGCCGCGGCCGCCGCGATCGCCGCCGCCTTCGCTGAGGTATTCCCCGACGCGGCGATCGTGCAGAAGCCGGTGGCGGACGGCGGCGAGGGAACCGCGCAGGCGCTGCTGGCGTCGCTGGGCGGACGAGAGGTGACGCGCAGCGTCACGGGTCCGGACGGGAAGCCCATCGAGGCGTCATTCGGGCTCCTGGGCGATGGAGGGGTCGCCGTCGTCGAGCTCGCTCGCGCCAGCGGCATCGCGCTGGTCGCGCGCGGCAAGAACGACCCAAGAACTGCCACCACCTATGGCACCGGAGAGCTCATCGATGCGGCGATCGAAGCGGGCGCGCGGCGCGTCATCCTTGCGATCGGAGGCAGCGCCACCAACGACGCCGGCAGCGGCGCTCTTGCCGCCTTGGGCGCGAGGTTTCTCGATGTCCGGGGGCGATCGTTGGCGCCCGGCGGCGCTGCGCTTGCCGGCCTCATGACGATCGAAACGGCGCTTTTGGAAGAACGGCTGCGCGGCATCGCCATCGACATCGCGTCCGACGTCAGCAATCCGTTGTGCGGCCCCAATGGGGCGTCAGCGATCTATGGACCTCAGAAGGGCGCGTCGCCCGCGGAGGTGATCGAGCTCGATGCGGCGCTAGCGCGGTTCGCCGAGATCGCGGCTAGGACCACGGGAGTTGACATGCGCGACGTTCCCGGCGCGGGAGCGGCGGGCGGCGTGGGCGGAGGTTTCCTCGCGCTGGCCGGCGCGCGCTTGCGACCGGGCGCACAGCTGGTGCTGGAGGTCATCGGCTTCGACCAGGCGCTGGATGGCGCCGATCTCGTCGTCACCGGCGAGGGGAAGCTCGACCGACAAACGCTTGCCGGCAAGGCCCCGTTCGCGGTCGCTCAGGCAGCCCGCGCGAAGGGGATTCGGACGGTCGCCGTGGCGGGCAGGGTCGAATTGTCCCCGGACGAGTTGGAACAGACGGGGATCGAGCGAGCGGTTTCAATCGTGTCGCTCGGCGTCAGCTCCGGCGAGGCGATCGCGCGAGCAGAAGAGCTCTTGCGGATCGCAGCGCGACAGCTTGCAGAAGGTTTGAAGACCTAGGTCGTCGCCGGACTCAGTTCTTGGATCAGGCCTGGGCCCTGAACGCGTTCCAGCACCAAATGCATCACGCTTTGCGCGAGGTGTTGCGGGTCGTGGCGGACCAACTGCGTCTCGGAGACGAAGTTGCCGGTGACGGGGCCGAGGCGCAGCTCCGTCAGCCGCTCGAGATCCGCTTTGACGGGGTACGCGCCGTCAGACTCGTATCGCTTGAGCAGGCGTTGCGGCTGCTCGATGTTGACCAGCACATGGTCGAAGAGCATCTTCCCGGTGCCGTTCAGCAGCGCTCGCGCGTGGTCGGCCGCGCTCAGGCCATCGGTTTCACCAGGCTGGGTCATGATATTGCACACGTAGACCTTGAGCGCCATCGAGCGCTCGACGGCTTCCGCGATGCCCGGCACGAGCAAGTTCGGCATGACGCTCGTGTACAGGCTGCCCGGACCTAGCACGATAGCGTCGGCGGCGAGGATGGCTTCGATGGCTTCGTCAAGCGGCTCGCACGATTCGGGCACGAGCCGGATGGAGCGGATCGGCGATTTGGATTTGGAGATATTCGACTCGCCCAGCACGACCGTGCCGTCCTCCAACGTGGCTTCCAGCGCGACGTTCGCGAGCGTGGAGGGCAGCACGCGGCCTTTGATATTGAGAACGCGCGAACTCTCCTTGATCGCGCTATCGAAGTCGCCGGCGATCCCAGACATGGCCGCCAAGAACAAGTTGCCGAAGGAGTGGCCCGTGAGACCGTCGCCTTCGTTGAAGCGATACTCGAACAAGTCGGTCATCATGGACTCGCTGTCCGCGAGGGCTACTAGGCAGTTGCGGATGTCGCCGGGCGGCAACACGCCGAGTTCGTGGCGCAGCCGGCCGCTGGAGCCGCCGTCATCGGCGACCGTCACGATCGCCGTGAGGTTGGTAGTATATTCTTTGAGGCCGCGCAGCAGCGATGATAGTCCGGTGCCGCCTCCGATGGCGACGATGCGATAGCCGCGATCGAGCTGCCGCCTCTCATACACCCGATCGACGAGTTGCTGCTCGCCTTTGGGGCTCACCGCCGACACGATCGAACGCATCCACTGACGTATCCCGAAATACACCAACACCAGGCCGACGGCGATGAAGACCCACTCGATGGTGACCACGGAGATGCCGTCGCGCGCGACGAGCTGGCGATCGATATAGCCGTTGATCTGGAAATAGAAATTATGACCGCTCAGGAGTCGCCCAAAGCCGTTGAGGAATAGGAAGCCGCCGGCGAGGGCGAGCAGCAGCCAGCGTTTGACCTTCATACCGGGCGCAAGCCAGCGCAGCCAACGGAAGATGCCGGGCGTCGTCCTACCGTTGAGCATCGCGGAACTCCACGAATGCGCGGACGCGCTTCGTGCGCAAGTGGGCGGCGAGTTCGTTGGCTATATAGACGGACCGATGGCGCCCGCCCGTGCAGCCGATGCCGATCGTCAGGTGCGCTTTGCCCTCGCGCATGAAGCGCGGCACGAGGTAGTCGAGAAACCCGAACAATTGGTTCTTGAACGCGCTGACCTCTTCGTCAGCTTCGAGGAAGGCGATGACGGCCGGATGCGCGCCCGTGAGCAGCCGCAGCTCATCGACGTAGTTCGGGTTTGGAAGAAAGCGTACGTCAAAAACGAGATCGGCATCCAGCGGCACACCGTACTTGTAACCGAACGACACCACGGAAACGGTGAGAACGTCAGCGCGCGCGGTACCCTCGGTGGCGTGCCCAAGTTTTTCTTTGAGCGCGGCAAGGGTGAGCGTGGTGGTGTCGATGATGACGTCGGCGGCGTCGCGGATCGGTTTGAGCTCCGCGCGCTCCGCCAGAATACTGTCGATGATGCGGCCCCGATCGAGCGGATGTTTGCGCCGCGTCTCGGAGTAACGCCGCACGAGCATCTCGTCGCTGGCATCGAGGAAGACGACCCGGTAGGGGATCTGCTCGTGCTCGAGCGAGCGCAACTGACCCAGCACGTTGCCGAACATCTCCTCGCCGCGGATGTCGAGCACGAGCGCCACGCGGTTGAGGTTGCGGCTCGAGAGTGTCAGCTCGGCGAACTTCGGGATGAGACTCGGCGGGAGATTATCGACGCAGAAATAGCCCAGATCTTCCAGGCACTTCGCGGCATTGCTCTTGCCCGCCCCGGACATGCCGGTGACGATGACGAAATGTCTGGCCGGTGGCGGCTGCGCGGCTTCAGGTGACGGCAATGGCTGGTCGATTTGCTTCGAACTCACGTCTCCTAGGTACTTGGCGATTCGTCGGCTGAGGCCCCGCTCAAGGGGACGCGGACCGCGCCTGCGCGAAAACAGCCTGCATCGCCACCGAAAAGGTCGCCATTTTTGAAGATCTTCAGACTCGAAGAAGCTACCGCGCTCTTGCCCATCATCCGGCCGATGCTGGAGCGCCTGGTTCAACGCAGGCGCGATCACGCTATCGCACTGCTCGAGGCCGGCGTCGCGCGCGGGTTCGAGCCGGAGGAAGGCGGATCTCCGCGCGCGCTCGTCCGTGAAGATCAGACGCGTGCACTGCGCGACGAAGTGACGCGCCTGGTGGAGGCGATCCAGCGACACGGCTGCACCCTCAAAGATATGGATCTGGGTTTGGTGGATTTCCCCGCGCTGCGCGGCGGTCAGCTCGTGAATCTCTGCTGGAAGATGGACGAGGCGCAGGTCGGGTTCTGGCATGCGACCGATGAGGGTTTTGCTTCGCGTAAATCCTTATCGCGCCGCCGCGACGCCAAATAGTCCCCCTTATCCCTTTTTATGCTATAATGCCTTGGCCGAGCACGCCGGGCGATCGCAGGGCCGACGAAAGTCGGGCTTGAGGAAAGTCCGGGCTCCATCGGGCAGTGGTGCCAGCTAACGGCTGGTCGGGGCGACTCGAAGGAAAGTGCCACAGAAACAAACCGCCGCATGGAGTGCGGCCGAAAGGTCGCGCCTCAAGCGGTAAGGGTGAAATGGTGCGGTAAGAGCGCACCGGCAGTGCCGAGAGGCATTGGCCGGGCAAACCCCACCTGGAGCAAGACGGATGGGATCGCCGATTTCGGCGCGGGCTGCCCGCCCGACCCCACTTATGTCGCATCAGCCGTCCGGTGACGGACGCCGCAGAGAGATGGTCGCCGCCGCTCCGTTAAGGAGCGTGCACAGAACCCGGCTTACAGGCGTGCCTCGGCAAAATCTAAACTCGGACTAGTAGTCCCTACGCTTTCGCGAGCCGCGCGTACAGGTCCAGCAGCGGGCGCATCATCGAGGTGCGCGCGCCCTGCATCGACCAGTCGATGCCGACGGCGCGCAGAACGTCCTCAGCGGTCAGGCGCAGCGGCGAGCGCAACGCAGCCGGCCTTGTGCAGTAATAACCGCACATCGCGCGCAGTGCAAAAATATGCCGCTCCGCGTCGTCAAGCCGCGCCGCCCTCGCGATCGCAGTTTTCGCGATCCGCACGATCCCGAAGCGCGCTTCGCTCTCGTCCGGGTAGCACGCGACGAAGTTGAGTTCACGGTGTTCGCGATCTTCGACCTGATCGATGAAGTAATCGAGCAAGATGTGCAGCCCGGAGACGTAGGGGAAATATGCCTCGTGCAGCGCGGCGACGCGCGCCGGCGTGCAGTCGGCGCTAGAGGCGGCGAACGCTAGCGCGAAGGTCGGCAGCGTCGACCCGCAGGCAGCAGCGCCTTCCCACCAGCGCAGATCAGGCGCCACGGAGGCGAACGCGGCCTCGCAACGGACTTCGCGTTCTCCCGGCGCGAGGTGCTTGAGAGCCTGCAGCTCCGCGTAGCGGGCGGTGACGTCGAGGATGGACTCACGTGCTTGTTCCAGCGCCGGAAGCGCGGCAAACGCCTGCTGTGATTCGCGCACGAGGCCGGCGAGATAGCCCGAATCGTGGTGATCGCGATGCCGGAAATAATCGCGCAAGGGCGCGCCGGGCGTGACCGCGTCGAGCAGCGCCTCGTGAAGCGCGCGGAAATCATCTTCGGCCTCGGCGCCGAGCCGATCGCACAGGTTGTCGAGATAATCCACCGCGGTCTCGTACGCCGCCACCAGCCGGACGTAGTGGCGCGCGGCCACGTCGCCGAGAAACGTGGCGAGAATGCAGCCGCCGTGGACGTGAAAGTCCTTGTGGCGCATGCTGGCAAGCGCCTCGCGCCGCACCGCGGGATCTTCGATGCGCGACGCCCGTGCACGCAGACGTCTCATTTCGGCGGCCGCCAGCGGTACAATCCGGGTCAGGAAGCCGAAGGCCAGCCCAGCAGTTTGCTTGTCCACGCTACGGGCTAGTACGACGCGTCCCGTCAGCCTTCCGCCAGATAGGGCGACGCGCGGCGCCCGTCGTAATGGCGTTGTACCGTCATCATTTTCGTGCGCGAGCACGGTCGCCACGTGCGCTGACGCATCAGGGCAACCAGAAGGACCCAAGGAGGCTCCAACTTGCGATACAGCGGTGCGGCAATTGCTGCAATTGCCACTCTTGTTTTCGTCGTTTCAATCTGCGCGCCGGCGACCGCCGCAGACACCATTAGAGCGATTCCGATCTCCATAACGCCCGTACCGACGCAAGGCTCCGCTGCCGAGGGCGCCATGCCGTACGAGAAATTCACCGACGGCGCCACGGCCCAACACGGCCTTTTCACGGTCTGGCGCAAGGCCGGCAAGGTGTCGTTGGAGATCGCGCCGACGCAGCTCGACACGAACTACCTCATGGTGCCGACCCTGGTCAACGGCGTGGACGCGTCGAAGTTCCTGGTGTCCGGCATCCCCTTCGGATCGTGGCTGATCCAGTTCCATAAAGCCGGCGACCGCATCGTCACGACGGAGCAAAACCCCTACGGCAAGGCGCGTCCGAACTCCGCGGCGGCGCTGAGCGTCGCGTCGTCATACCCGGCATCCGTGATCAGTGCCGACGGCATCACGGCGATCGATAAGGCGACCGGCAACATCGTGTTCCCCGCAGACGTCTTCTTGAGCGATATCATCGATGTCACCAACCAAATCAACTTCAACACCTCAAATCCACAAGCGCACTACAACCTCAGCCCGCGCTTGAGCTATTTCGGTCCGACAAAGGCGTTCCCCAAGAATGTCGAGCTGGAATCCGATTTGACGATGTCCTCGTCGGTGCCTGACAACATCGACGTGGTGCCGGACGCGCGCAGTCTGTTCTTGCGCGTGCACTACAGCCTGCTGGAATTGCCTGACGAGAACTACCGCGCGAGGCTCGCGGATGATCGCATGGGCTATTTCCTCACGGCCCGGCGCCAGTACGACAACTACAAGACCGACACCAGTTTCGTGCGCTACATCAACCGCTGGCGCGTCGAAAAAGCCGATCCGACCGCGCGTGTGTCGCCGGCCAAGAACCCGATCGTGTTCTACCTGCTCGACGAGGTGCCCGATCAATATCGCGCGCCGCTGCGCGATGCGATGCTCGAGTGGAACAAGGCGTTCGAGGCCATCGGCATCACGCATGCGATCGAAGTGCGCCAACAGCCCGCCGACCCGAACTGGGATCCGGATGACGCGCGCTACTCGATCGTGCGCTGGGCCACGACGGACATCCCGGCATTCGGCGCCGCCGGACCATCGATCACCAACCCGCTGACGGGCGAGATCTTCCGCGGTGAGGTGATCATGGACGCGAACATCGCGCGCTCGTTCGGCGTGAACTACAATGAGATCATCCAGCCGACGACCGCGCGCACGCCAGCGCAAGACCTTGCATGTCAATTGCGTGACTGCGACTTCGCCGCGGAGGCGATCCAGCAGATGAGCTGGGGCTTCCTGGCGCTGTCGTTGGATGGCAAACTCGCGTCGGGCGGCAGCTACCCCGACTGGTACGTGAACGACGGCATCAAGAGCATCATGCTTCACGAGTTCGGGCACACGCTCGGGCTGCGTCATAATTTCCAAAGCCATAACGTCTACAGCCTCGCGCAGGTGCGGAACAAGGCTTTCACGCGCTCGCACGGGATCGTGGGCTCGGTGATGGAGTACACCCCGGTCAACCTGTCGCCGCACGGCAAGCCGCAAGGCGATTTCTTCCAGACCCTGATCGGCCCGTGGGATTACTTCCAGATACGATACGGATACCAGCCGATCGCGGCGAGTTCGACCGAAGGCGAGAAGCCCGTGCTCGATTCGATCGCAGCCCAGTCCACTAAGCCGGAGCTGACCTACGCGACGGACGAAGACGTTTCGTGGAACAGCGGTTTTGCCACCGACCCGCGAGCGGTGCAGTTCGAGCTGAGCAACGACGCGCTCTCGTACGCGGAGGGGGTGCTGTCGATCGACCGACGCTTGCTCGACAGCCTCGCATCGCGCCGGCCGCTGCAGGGCCGCAGCTACGCGGACGTGCGGCGCGATATAGTCACCATCATGAACAGTTGGGGACGCTATACGCTGTTCGCGACGCGCTATATCGGAGCGGAGCACTTCACGCGCAACCACCGCGGCGACCCCAACGCGAAGATCCCGTTCACGCCGGTGGCTCGCGCGGAGGAGCGCCGGGCTTACGAGCTGCTTGACAAATACGCGTTCAGCGACAATGCGATGAGAGTTTCTCCGACGCTGTTGAACAGCGCCGGTGACAGCCGCTATTCGCACTGGGAAACCGACGTCAACGGAGCGGGGCGGCTCGACTTCCCGTACGAGGAGAGCGCGCTGCTGCTGCAATCGAGGCTGCTCCGCTTGATGTTCCAACCCGCGGTGCTTTCGCGACTGGTCAGTCTCGAATCGCGCACGACCTCACGCGGTCAGACGATGAGCATCAGCGACCTGTACGACTGGACGGACTCGAGCATCTACGGAGATCTTTCGCGTGGGGGCTTGTCAAGCGTGAACTCGATCCACCGCGCGGTGCAACACCGTTACGCGGAGATACTCGCGCACATCTTGCTCAAACCCGACCCGGGAACGCCGTCGGATGCGCGCGCGCTGGCGCGCTACCATCTCGCGTCGCTCTCAGAGCGGATCACGGCGGCACTGCACCGCAACAATCTGGACGAGGTGACCACCGCCAATCTGCTGGATATCCGGACGCTGGCGGATCGCGCCATCTCCGCCCAGATCACGATCCCCCCACAATAGGAGACTTCGTTCTCACTATTGTGACCGCGTGAACGTTGAACTCTCACGGGCCACGCCCGACGATCTCGACTTCGTCGTCGGCCTCGACGCGATGGTCCCGGGAACCCCGCGAGCGGACGAATGGTATCGCGCGCAGATCGCGGCCGGCACTTGCACCATCGCGCGCATCGACGGCCAGCGCGTCGGATACTCGATCGTGCATCGCGGGTTTTTCCGGCGCGATTTCATGTCGATGCTCGTGGTGCGACCCGAGTTCCGGCGGCGCGGCGTCGCCCGCGCGCTCTTCGCAGATGCCGAAAGGCGCTGTGATGGAGACGTCTTCACCTCCACCAATGAATCGAATGTCCGGATGCAGAACGTGCTCGAACGGTTGGGATACGAGCGCAGCGGTCACATCGACAACATCGACCCGGGTGATCGGGAACTCATCTATTATAAGCGAGTGCAGCTTGAAGACGTTTAAGGGCGAGCCCAAGACCCTGACGGTGACCTGGTACAGCCCAGATCGCGAGCGCGACCGCGCGATGAGCGGGCTCGAGTGGCTGAAGGCGGTTCAAAGCGGCGAGATGCCGCCGCCGCCGATGGCGGCGCTCATGGGCATCGATCGCATCGTCGAGGTCGAGCCCGGGCGCGTGGTGTTCTCGGCGCCGATCGGCGGGCATCTGTATAACGGCGGCGGCGTGGTCCATGGTGGCTTTGCGGCCACGCTGTTCGATACGGCGCTCGGCACGGCGATCTTCTCGAAACTTCCGGCCGGCGTCGGTTGCACGACGACTGACCTGCACGTGCGTTACCTCAAGGCGCTGACCGTGAAGACCGGCCGCGTGTTCTGCGAAGCAAAGGTGATACACGTGGGCCGCTCGACCGCGACGGCCGAGGCGCGCCTGACGGACGAAAACGGCGTGCTGTACGCCCACGCGACCACCGCCTGCGCTATCCTGCGGGAATGACGGCCTAGCTTTCAGCTTTAGTTCTTGGCCCAGAAATCGGCGGACGTCAGGACCGGTACGATTTCAAAGTCGATCAAGTCGTCCCAGCGGCGGACCCAAAGGTCTATTGCCCCTTTATCGGGTGCTTCCATGACCTGGAAGCAGCGAGCGCCGACTGAGTCCACCCAGCTGGCGTGGTAAAGGACCCCTTCGGGCAGCGTTCGCCGATCCGAATCGTATCGCCATGCTTGAAGCGTTCGACGACCATGAATAGCATGCCGAAATGTTTTAGAGGATAATGGGGTCCGACCCTACGTAGCGAACGTGCCAAATGTGACGATGAGCGTTGCGGACTGGATCGGTTTGATCGGTGGAATCGCGGGCCTTCTGGGTGCGATTCTCTCGTTTATCGCCTACCGCCGTGATGCAGCACGCCTCCTTATCAAAGTCAGGCGCGACACGCGAATGACGAGCCCTGGGGCTGATGAGAAAGTTCGCAGCACGCTGGCTAAGTACGGGATGAGCCCCCCGGCGGGTTTGGACTACGGCGACTCCGACACGCCTTGGATACTCGTCGAGGCCGTCAACGTGGGTCGAAGACCGATCAAGCTGGAAAAGGTGGGACTCGTAACGACCGAAACGCCGCCCTACCGCAACTTTGCGGACTTTCTGCCGCAAGTATTGCACGAAGCACAAAACGTTCAGCAAACCATCGACCAGTCAAAGCTCGCGACGACAATCGTTAGAGCGGGCTTCGTCGTGGACGGCGCGGGGCGCAGTCACTATGGCGGGTTCCCGAGCACGTGGGGCGGAGCAGTGGATCGCCTTCGGGCCACCTTTGGCTTTAAGCCCTTCACGCGCTATCCATGAAACGACTGCTTTAAAAGGCCACGCCCACGGGGAACGAGAGTCCGGTGTTTGCGCCGCTGATCGTAGCAATGGGCGTGGCGTTGCCGCTCGCACCTGCGGCATAGACCGTGACGCTATTGTTGCCGGGGTTTGCGACGTAGATTTTGCCTGCGGCATCGAGAGCTACGCCTTGGGGGCCATGAAGTCCGGTGTTTGCGCCGCTGATCGTGAACGATGGAAAGACATTGGTAGTGCCGGAAAAACCAGTAGGGTAAACCGTGATGCTGTCGTTACCTGAATTGGCGACGTAGATGAAGCCGGCTTGGACGGCCACGGCCACGGGGCTACTGAGTCCGGTGTTCCCGCCGCCGATGGTCGCAGTGGGAAAGACGTTGCCGCTTGCGGCGGGGGCAAAGATCTTGATATTGCTGGGAGCGTTGGCGACGTAGATATTGCCAATGGCATCGAGGGCCACCCCGACGGGGCCACTGAGTCCGGTGTTTGCGCCGCTGATGGTGGCGCTGGGGGCGGCGTTGACGCTGCCCGTGAAACCGGTCGGGTAAACCGTAATACTATTGCCGGCGGAATTGGCGACGTAGATGAAGCCGGCTTGGACGGCGACGCCGTAGGGGCGATTGAGCCCCGTGCTCGCGCCGATGTAAGTGGCAACCGGAGTGGCGTTGCCGTTTGCACCCGCGGCGAGGACAACGATGCGGTTGCCATCGGAATTGGCGACGTAGAGGAGGCCATTGTTGACTGCCACGCCGGTAGGCGTAAGGAAATTGGTGGCTGCGCCATTGATGGTGGCGCTAGGCGCGACGTTCCCGGTTGCGCCCGCGGTGTAGCTAGTGACACTGTTGCCGTTGGAATTGCCGACGTAGAAGGGTTTGGGTGTCGGATTATTGCCGGGCGACGATGGAGTGCCGGATCCGCTCGTGCATCCGGCGAGCGCTGTCACCCAAAGAGTAAGCCCCAAGGCACAGCAAAAGCTTCGAAGCTGAGACAAAGGCGGCATGACCACTCCCTTGCAGGTTATAACGAGTTTGTTATGGTGGAGGATAACGGGGTCGAACCGTTGACCTCTTGCATGCCATGCAAGCGCTCTACCAACTGAGCTAATCCCCCGAGACTTTCGCTATTCACGCACTGGCCGTGGCGCTCCCGCCACGCGTCACTTGATCGTGGTGGTGCCGCGACCGATGATCGCGTTTGTCCCCGACATTGAAAGCTCGATCGGCCCAGTATAGCCGGCCGGCAGATTGAAGTACATGGTCGCCTGTGCGGTTTGACCCGGATCGAGCGTGTCCGGAGTGCACTTATCTTCAGCCGACGTGTCGGCGGCGATCACCGAGCCGTCGGTGAGTTTCACCGTGAACACAGATGAATCGCAGAAAACGGAATCCTTCGCGTTGTTTTGCAAGCTGAAGCCGAGGCGCAGGAGGTTGGGACCTGCGGTGGTCACGCTGACGTCGCTGAACTGAAACGCCACCTCGTTGCGAAACGGCATGGGCGCCTGAGAGGCCTGCGCGGCGCCGCCGCTGGCTGTGTCTTTCTTCGCGCATCCGTCCGCCTCGGCCACAATGCTGAGCAGGAGCGCAATGGCAACGAGCGACCCTCTGGTATGCATGAGTTGTTCTCCCTGCGGCACTTTCGTTCGAGCGCACCAAGCGATTTCCTCGGCGGACGCTGGTCTGGCATGCGACGCGGGAAAACCCCGTGAGCGCGCGAATGCCGGGAAAACTCATGCAGGCGCCGATGGAATCCCGCTCGCGGAGGCTGCGTGGCTAAGAGCCAAGCGGATCTCCGTCGTGCGGTCACGACGTGGGGATCGTATTCGTGGGGATACGCGGATATCGGCGCCGACATCTATGTGGCGCTTGGTGCCGTCGTCGGCGTCGCCGCCGGGGCGTCGAACATCGTGTTCGCGTTCGCCGGCATCGTCTACGTCTGCATCGGCTTGGCGTACACGGAGCTCGCAGCGGCGTACCCCATCGCCGGCGGCGGCTGTTTCTTCGTCACCCGCGCCCTCGGGGACCTGATGGGTTTCATCGCAGGCTGGGCGGTGCTGCTCGACTTCACCATCGACATCAGCCTCTTCGCATGGTTCACGATCGGGTATGTCAGCTCGCCGAAGTTGATCCCGTGGCTGGCCGAACCGGCCCACCACAACTGGTACTTCGCCTGCGTCGTCGCCGTGGCCGCGTTCCTCACGTGGCTCAACGTCAGCGGCGTCCGGCACTCGTCGCGCGTGAACGAGCTCGTGGCCGCCGTCGATATCTGCGCCGAAACATTCATCCTGGCATGCGGGTTCGTGCTGGCCTGGCATCCGCAAGTGCTAATCCATACGATGCAGATGAACTGGCCGTCGACCGACGATTTGCTCAAAGGTGTTTCCTTCGCGATCGTGTCGTTCGTCGGGCTCGAGAGCATCTCACAGGCGGCCGAAGAGACGCAGCGGCCGTCGAGGATCATGCCGAGGACGTCCGTCGCCCTCATCCTCACGATCTTGATTTTTGCGTTGTCATACTCCAATCTGGTGCTGGGCCTCCCCGGCGTGACGGATGAGCACGGCACGACAACGCCGCTCTTCGCGGTCCTCGGTAACACGCAGAACAACGACAAGGCGATCGCGGTTCTCGCCGCCACCCTGCCGTACGTCGGCTCGGTGTTGGCCTACTTCGTACCCATGATCGGCGCACTGCTGCTGATGATTTCCAGCAATTCTGGAGTCTACGGCGCGTCGCGGATCGCGTATTCGATGGGCAAGCATGAACTGCTCCCCGCATGGTTTCAGAAGGTCAATCGCAACACGCGTACGCCCGTGCTGACGATCCTCGTCTTCTCGGGAGTGGCATTCATCGAACTCATCGCTGCGTACTTGCAGGGCGACCGGGCGATCAGCTTCCTGCTCGATCTGTACGCATTCGGTGCGGCGCTCTCGTACACGCTCGTCTTCGTCGCGCTCATGACGCTGCGATTCACCGACACAGCGGCGCCGCGTCCCTTCCGCATGCCGCTCAACGTCAAGATGACGATCGGCGGGCGCCATGGCGACGTATCGCTCTTGTCGGTCGTTGGGCTGCTCGGCATCTTTTCGATTTTGATCTTCACGCTGCTGACGCACCCGGTGGGACGAATCGCCGGTCCGACCTGGGTGCTTTTCGGAATCATCTTCTTTGCGATCTGGCGCTCCCGGACGAGACGGCCCGTCTTGGGCAGCGTGCCGCGTAACTGGCAGACGTTGCATCAAGATACCCTTGCGAGCGCCGGCGAACTGGAGATGCTCGACGAGTATCGGGCGGCGCTCGCCAAACAGAAAAAGCAGGCGGCCACGCCTGCGGAGATGTAAAAGCGCCGGCCATGCCCATCGCAAGCGTCAACCCGGCAACGGGGCAGGTCCTCAAGACCTTCGATGCGCTCACGCCGGCGCAGCTCGATGAGAAACTGAACCGGGCGCGCGCTGCCTTCGGGGCACATCGAACGACCTCGCACGCCCAACGCAGCGCGTGGCTCGCGCGCGCAGGCCAGCTCCTCGACGACGGCAAGCGCCGCTACGGTGAGCTGCTCACTACCGAGATGGGCAAGACGCTGAAGCAGGCGATCGCGGAGGTCGAGAAGTGCGCGTGGGCGTGTCGTTATTACGCGGAGAACGCCGAACGCTTCCTCGCGGATGAAGCCGTTGCGACCGACGCCGCGCGCAGTTTCGTGCGCTACCAGCCGCTCGGCGTGGTGCTTGCGATCATGCCCTGGAACTTCCCGTTTTGGCAGGTCTTCCGATTTGCCGCGCCGGCGCTTGCGGCGGGCAATGTCGGTCTGCTCAAACATGCGTCGAATGTGCCCCAAGCCGCCCTCGCGATCGAAGACGTCCTGCGCCAGGCCGGATTTGCCGAGGGCTGTTTCCAGACGCTGCTGATCGGTTCGGACGCGGTGGAAAACGTGATCGCGGACGAACGCGTGAGCGCGGTGACGCTGACCGGCAGCAATGCCGCCGGCAGCAGCGTGGCAGCCGCGGCTGGCAAGCATGTGAAGAAGAGCGTGCTCGAGCTCGGCGGCAGCGATCCGTTCGTCGTGTTGGCCAGCGCCGATCTCGACGCGGCGGTGGCGACCGCAGTCAGCGCGCGCACCATCAACAACGGTCAATCGTGCATCGCAGCAAAGCGTTTCATCATCCAAGAGAGCATCGCCGATGAGTTCGAGCGCCGCTTCGTCGAGCGTTTCAAGAAACTACGCGTCGGCGATCCCATGGACGAGGCGACCGACATCGGACCGCTCGTGAACCAAGCCGCAGTGGAGACGCTCGAGAGACAGGTCGCGGCGTTCGTCAAAGCGGGCGGCCGAGTGCTGACGGGCGGCAAGCGCATAGCTCGCGCCGGATTCTTCTACGAAGCCACGATCATCGGGAACACGCCTCGCGATCGCACGCTCGAAGGTGAAGAGATTTTTGGGCCCGTCGCGCTCGTGTTCCGCGCGCGCGATCTCGCCGACGCCGTCGCCATCGCCAATGAAACGCCATTCGGCCTGGGTGCCAGCGCTTGGACGCGCGACAAGGCGGAAGAAGAGCGACTCATCAGCGGCATCGATGCGGGCTCGGTGTTCATCAATGGCATGGTCAAGTCGGACCCGCGCCTGCCGTTCGGCGGCGTGAAAGCGTCTGGCTACGGAAGAGAACTTGGCGTTCTTGGGATTCGCGAATTCGTCAACGCGAAGGCGGTCTGGATCGGCCCCGCCACCTAAACCGAAGCGAAAAACGTAGCGTTCCGAGCGAAGCTCGGAATGTGGAGGATAGCGGATTCGAACCGCTGACCTCATGCTTGCAAAGCACGCGCTCTACCAACTGAGCTAATCCCCCAAGCTGTTCGAAGTTTCGACGCGCGTAGGAGTTTTCTCCCGTTCGGCGCTCCTCGCGCAACGGCAGGGCGCGCACACGGAGCGCAGAATGAAAGTGTTTCGACGCGGGCGATTAGCTCAGGTGGTTAGAGCGCATCCCTGATAAGGATGAGGTCCGAGGTTCGAGTCCTCGATCGCCCACCAACGCTACACGGACCTAAAGGTCCGTGGCTACAGTTTAGGACGTCCGAGCTTCGCTCGGAACGCTACATTTCTTAGCGAGAACGCGGCGCGGCCATGGCTTTTAGACCATGGCCGTTGCAGGGGGACGACGGTACTTCCGGGGCTAAAGCCCCGGCACTACAATTCCGGCATTCAAATTACTGGCCGCGGATGAGACCGATCCACTCCTTCGTGATCTTGTCGTCGATCTTGCGATCGGTCATGTCGAGATCTTCAAGCAAACTGCGCTCGCGCATGCGCTCGGAGCGCTCTTGAATCGCCTCGTTGAACACCTCGCTGCGGTCATCCATGACCGCCTGATGTTGCAGTTGACGGGCTTGCAGCATGAGCTGGTGCGCTTCATCCATGGCCAGCATGGTGCTTTGGGCAGCATCGACGCCCTTTTGGGTGATCAAAGAAAGGGCGGTGCCCGCGAGCGGTATCCAAGCCATCGGAGGTCTCCTATCCGGGGCTAAAGCCCCGGCACTACATGGATTTGCGCATTACATCACGCGCGGCGTGGCGCCGTCTAGGCCCCTCTTGCCAACTGTGCTATACTATCGCTTGGCGCACGTGGCCGGATGCGGGACAAAATTGTCGCCGATGCACCGGCCGGGCAGCGCCGCAGAGAGGATACTAGTGAAAGAGAAGATCCACCCCAAGTGGTTTACAGCCACGGTGGTTTGCGCGTGCGGCAACACGTTCACCACAGGCTCAACCGTCGAGAAGCTCCACGTCGAGATCTGTTCGGCGTGCCACCCGTTCTTCACGGGCAAGCAAAAATTTGTCGATACCGAGGGCCGCGTCGAGAAGTTCATGACCAAGTACGGCACGGTCGAGAGCCAAAAGACGAAGAAGACCAGAGCTGCCGAGGAAGCCAAAGTCAAAAAGGCGGCGCAGGACGCCGCCGAAGCAGAGGCCGGCAAAGCGGTAGCCGTCGCTGCAGCTCAGGAAACCGCGCGCAAGGCCGCGGCCGAGAAGGCGGCGCAGACGCGCTCCGAAGCCGTCGAAGCCATAGAAGAGGCGGTCGATGCCGTCGCCACCGCTGAGGCCGTCGTCGAAGAGGCGGTCGAGGAGGCCGAATCCGCAGAAGCTGCAGCGCCAAAAGCAAAGGCGAAGAAATCAGTCAAGGCCACGAGCGCGAAAGCAGCGGCGCCGAAGAAAGCAGCGGCGCCGAAGAAGCCCAAGGCTGTGGCCAAGAAGACCGCGGCCGAGCCCAAAGCGAAGAAGGTCGCGGCGAAGACGAAATCGCCGAAGTCGAAATAAACTTCGCGCGATCATCGCAGCCGCGGCTAACCCGCGGCACGTATTGACATGGACCAAACACGAACACTCGATGCTCGCTTACGAGCGATCGAAGCGCGTTTCGAGGAAATCGAAAGCAAAGTCGCCGCGCTCGGCAGCGCCTTTGACGCGGACGAGTATCGGCGCCTCTCCAAGGAGCGCGCCGCGCTCGAGCCGATCGTCAACGCGCGGCGCGAGCAGCTGCGCCTTGGCGCCCAGCTCACTGAAACCGAAGCGATGACCCGCGACAGCGATCAGGCGATCGCCGATATGGCGCGCGCCGAGGTAGCCTCCCTGCGCGATCAGGTCGCCTCGAACGAAACGCTGCTGCGCGCGCTGCTGGTGCCAAAAGATCCAAACGACGATAAGGACATCTTTGTCGAGATCCGCGCCGGCACCGGCGGCGACGAAGCAAGCCTGTTCGGCGGCGATCTGCTGCGCATGTACCTCAAATTCGCGGAGGCGCATCGCTTGCGCACGGAGATCGTGAGTTCGAGCGAGAGCGGAGCCGGCGGTTATAAGGAAGTCATCTTCGCGGCGCGCGGCAAGGGCGCGTATCGGCTCTTCAAACACGAAAGCGGCGTGCACCGGGTGCAACGCGTGCCGGCCACTGAGGCGAGCGGCAGGATCCACACGTCGACCGCGACGGTGGCGGTGTTGCCCGACGCCGAGAGCGTGGAGATCGAGATCAACCCGGCTGATCTGCAGATCGATACCTATCGCGCGCAAGGCGCCGGCGGCCAGCACGTCAACAAGACTGAATCGGCGGTGCGCATCACGCACAAGCCGAGCGGCGTGGTCGTCTCCTGCCAAGAGGAGCGCTCGCAGCTGCAAAACCGGGAACGGGCGCTCCAACTGCTGCGCGCGCACCTGTATGAGAAGCAGCTGCGCGAGCAGGAAGCGGCGACTGCGAGTGCGCGCCGTTCGCAAGTCGGGACCGGCGACCGCAGCGAGAAGATCAGAACGTATAATTTTCCGCAGGACCGTTTGACCGATCACCGCATCGGACTCTCGACCGGCAATCTCAAAGCCATCCTCTCAGGCGACCTCGATAATGTGGTAGAGGCGCTGCTCGCCGAAGAGGAGCGCAAGCGTCTGGCCGGCGATGCCGTCGCTTGATGCCGTCACGATCGCCGGCGCCATGGAGGCGTGCCGCCGGCGATTGCTCGGAGTTTCGGATACGCCGGCGCTGGATGCCCGTGTGCTGGCGAGTCACGTCATCGGACTCGATGCTTCAGCGCTTATCGCCTATGGCGACAGCCGGCTGGACGGACGCCGGCGCGATGCGCTCATGGCCCTAGCCGAACGCCGCGCGCGCGGCGAGCCGATCGCCTACATCGTCGGCTCGAAAGAGTTCTGCGGACTCAAAATCGCGGTGAACCGAAAGGCGCTGGTGCCGCGTCCAGAAACCGAAGAACTCGTGATGGCCGTCGTGGCTGATTGGCCGGGCAGATCCGCCGAGATCGTCGACGTCGGCACGGGCAGCGGAGCCGTGGCCTGCGCCCTGGCGTACCACCTGAGCGACGCGCGCGTGACCGCCACGGATTCGAGCGCCGACGCGCTCGACGTCGCGCGCCAGAACGTCGATCAGCTCGGCCTCGAGGATCGCGTCTCGTTGGTGCTCGGCGATCTCTTCGACGCCGTCGCGCCGGATCAGCGGTTTGACGCGATCGTCGCAAATCTACCCTACGTGCGCGAAGCTGATCCCGAGCTTCATGAGGATGTCCGGGCGTTCGAGCCGCATCAAGCGCTCTTCGCAGGCGCCGACGGCTTGGACGTCTACCGCCGTTTGTTCGCCGCGGCGCCCCGGCATCTCGCGCCCGGCGGCAGGGTCTATTGCGAATGCGGACCCTCGACTGCGGACGGGCTGCTGAAGATCGCCCGCCGTGCTTTTCCGGCGGCGCAGGTCGAACTGCGCCCCGACGCAAGCGGCCGAGCCCGCATGGTCATCGCCGGCACGTGAGCGGGACGAGCACCGCCACGCCGCTTGCCAAACGCGCGCAGGAATATTTCGAAAATCTGCAGCGTCGGCTCGTGGTGGCGCTGGAAACGATGGACGGCGGCGCGCGTTTCCGCGCCGACCGCTGGGAGCGCGCGGAAGGCGGTGGCGGGCTCACCCAGATTCTAAGCGGCGGAGCGCTGTTCGAGAAGGCAGGCGTGAACACGTCGGCCGTATGGGGCGATTTCGACGCTGCGGCGCTCAGCAAGCTCGGCGGAAGCCAACGGCGCTTCTTCGCCGCCGGAGTGTCGCTCGTACTGCATCCTGACAATCCGATGGTGCCGACCGTGCACGCCAACTTCCGCTATCTCGAGCGCGGCGACGACGCGTGGTTCGGCGGCGGGAGCGATCTCACGCCGTATTATCCATATAAGGAGGACGTCGCGCACTTCCACCGCACCTGGCGCGACGTGTGCGATCGTTTCGATCCGGCGTACTATCCGCGCTTCAAGCGCTGGTGCGACGAGTATTTCTACCTTCCGCACCGAAAGGAGGCGCGCGGCGTCGGGGGCATCTTCTTCGACGACCTGCGCGGCGATCCCGAAGAGACCTTCGCATTCGTGCGGGCGTGCGGTGATACGTTCATGGACGCCTATGCGCCGATCGCGTCGCGCCGGCGCGGTGAATCTTACGGCGAGCGCGAGCGGCTCTTTCAAGCGTACCGGCGCGGGCGCTACGTGGAATTCAACCTGCTGTACGATCGGGGCACCTCCTTCGGCCTCGCGACGCACGGGCGCACGGAATCGATTCTGATGTCGCTGCCGCCGCTGGCGAGGTGGGATTACGGCTGGCAGCCTGAAGCGGGCAGCCGCGAAGAACAAGCGATGACTTTTTTCCAGCCGCACGAGTGGCTGGTGTAAGCACCCGTCAAGGAAACGAAAGGAAAGCACATGCCGGTCAGGACAGGCGATGCGGTTTGGCAGGGCGATTTGCGCGGCGGTAAGGGAAGCGTCAGTCTCGGAAGCGGAGCGTATCAAGGCGCGTACTCGTTCAGCTCGCGCTTCGAGCAAGGCACGGGGACGAATCCGGAGGAGCTGATCGCGGCGGCTCACGCCGCGTGCTTCTCGATGGCGCTCGCAGGGCGCCTCGCGGGGGCAGGTCATGTCCCCGAACGGGTCCACACGAAAGCTTCCGTGCACATCGAGAAGGTCGGCGATAGCTTCGGCATCACAAAGATCGAGCTGGCCACCGAGGTATCAGTCCCCGGCCTCGATGCGCAGGCGTTCCAGGCACACGCCGACGCGGCCAAGAGCGGATGCCCCGTGTCCAAGGCGCTGGCCGCCGTGCCGATCAGCCTGGACGCGAAGCTCGTAGCCTCGTAGCAAAAGGAGACCAATGCCACCGGGCGAATATACAAGTACATGATTTGCGTCCAGGTGAAGGTTCACCGCGCACGACACGATGAGACCCGCGTCGCAGGCGACCGGGTCTTCGTCTTTGTAAGGCCGTCATGAGCAAGTACATTTTCTTCACCGGCGGCGTGGCGTCGTCGCTCGGCAAAGGCATCGCGGCGTCCTCGCTGGGCCGGCTGCTGAAAAGCCGCGGCGTCGCGGTCAGCATCCAGAAGCTGGACCCGTATATCAACGTCGACGCCGGCACGATGAACCCGTATCAGCACGGCGAGGTCTTCGTCACCGAAGACGGCGCGGAAAGCGACCTGGATCTAGGGCACTACGAGCGCTTCATCGACGAGAACCTGACGCGCTTGCACAACGTGACCACGGGCCAGATCTACGGCGCGGTGATCGACAAGGAACGGCGCGGCGACTATCTCGGCGCGACGGTGCAGGTCATCCCGCACATCACCAACGAGATCAAGGACCGCATCAAGCGCGTCGCCATGGCGAGCAACGCTGAGGTCTGCGTGGTCGAGGTCGGGGGCACGGTGGGCGACATCGAATCGCTGCCGTTCCTCGAAGCGATCCGCCAGTTCAAGCAAGACATCGGCGACGAGAACGTCATGTACATGCACCTCACGCTGATCCCACATTTGGGCGCAGCGGACGAACTCAAGACCAAACCGACGCAACATTCCGTCCGCGACCTGCGCGCGATCGGCATTCAGCCCGACGCGATCCTGTGCCGCACCGAGTATCCGCTGACGCCCGAGATCAAGCAGAAGATCGCGCTGTTCTGCGACGTCAAGCCGAGCGCGGTCGTGCAGTGCCGCGACGCTCAAAGCATTTATCAAGTGCCCCTCAACCTCGAGGCCGAGGGCTTGGCGGAACTGGCATGCCGGAAGCTCGGGCTCGGAGATCGAGAGCTCGACTTGGAGGAATGGCGCGCGGTCGTACGCCGCATCCAACGCCCCAAGGAGACCGTGCGCGTGGCGCTGGTCGGCAAGTACGTGGAGCTGAAGGACGCGTACATCTCGATCAACGAGGCGCTCTACCACGCTGGCATCGCCCACAGCGCGGCGGTGGAAGTGCTGCGCGTCGACTCCGAGGCTTTGGAGGAGCGCGGCGTGGCCGCGCTGGCCGGCGCCAGCGGCATTCTTGTGGCACCCGGCTTCGGCGCGCGCGGCATCAAGGGCAAACTCGCCGCCATCAGGCACGCGCGCGAGATGAAGGTGCCCTTCCTTGGGATCTGCTATGGCATGCAGCTGGCGTGCGTCGAGTTCGCGCGCAACGTCTGCGGCCTGGAAGCCGCGCACACCCGCGAGGTGGAGCCCGACACGCCGCACCCGGTCATCGACTTCATGGAGAACCAGCGCAACCTGCAGACCATGGGTGGAACCATGCGACTTGGCGCCTACCCGTGTTCGCTCACGCCCGGCAGCCTCGCGCACAAAGCGTATGGCGAGACGGAGATCAGCGAGCGGCATCGCCATCGTTTTGAGTTCAACAACCAGTATCGCGAGATATTCGAAAGCCATGGCATGCGCTTCTCCGGCCAATATCTCGCCGCGGATCTGGTCGAGATCATCGAACTGCCCTCGCACCCCTGGTTCGTGGGGACGCAGGCGCATCCGGAATTCAAATCGCGGCCGACCCGGCCGGCGCCGCTGTACAACGGCTTCATGCAAGCCTGCATCGAATACGCCCGAGCGCACGGGGCTGAGGGCAGCGGAGAGTCGGTCGCCCGCATCGGTGCCTAGTACTTTCGCGTAGAAAGATCTTCGTGGATTTCTCTGACGTCACGTTCGTCATATTGACGTACAACGAAGCTGCGCGCATCGGCGACTGCCTTGCGGCATTGCCGGCGGGCGCTCGCGCATTGGTGTACGATGCGCTATCCGTCGATGCGACGGCGGCCATCGCGCAGCAGCATGGAGCACAAGTCCTGAAGGTTCCGTGGCAAGGATTTGCGCGCGCGAAAGAGGCGGCAGCGGCCCACGTGAAAACGCCCTGGACCTTCGTGCTCGACGCTGATGAACGCGTCTCGAAGGAACTTGCGCAGGAGATAGCGCTCTTGCCGATGCCGGCGGACGCGACGGGCTACTCGATCCCGCGCCGCAATTATTTCTGCGGTCGCTGGATCCGTGGCGCTGGTTGGTGGCCCGATCGACTGGTGCGGCTTTTCCGCACCGGGCGCGCCCGTATTAAGGCGCGCGGAGGGAAAACGGAGTATGCGCTGCACGAGGCTTGGGTGGCCGACGGAGCGACCGTCGAGCTTCAAGGCGTTCTCGAACATCATTCATACGCAAGCCTTGAGGAATACCGCGCGCGCTTTTCGCGCTATACGTCCCTGGAGGCCCAGCACGGACGGTCGACCTTGCTCGACGTGCTCGGCGCGTGGTGCGTCGTACCGTTGCGCGCCGTCTGGCTCGCAGTCGTGCGCGCGGGCATCCTCGATGGCTGGCGCGGGCTGTACGTGAGCTGGTGGAGCGCGCTTTACCCGGCGGTGGTCGCCACCAAGGCTTGGCGTAGGGCCCGATGACGGGCGGCCTGGTCGTACTCGATGCGCGACTGACGCGCCAGATGTCCGTCGGCATGAAGGCGTACGTGCGTGAATTGGCGATGCGCTTGCCGGCGGTCGCCCCGGACCTGCGCTTCACCGTAGTGACCAACGCAGATCTGCGGGTCGGTCCCGGCGCCAGCCTCCAGCGCGTGAGCGAACGCATGGCCAGCAATGCATCGCTGGCCGAGCAGATCGCTCTGCCTCGGCTGCTTCGGCGTCTGCGCCCCGCCGAGCGCGATCGCCCGTGCATCGCGCACTACATGTCGGTGTACGCGCCGCGCTGGTCGCCGCTGCCGCACCTCTATACGATCCACGATCTCATCCACTTGCGATATCCGGAATACTTCTCGTGGAAGATCCGCCTGTACTACCGTTTCGTGGTGAGCCCGGTCGCGCGCGGCTCGCGCGCGGTCCTCACCGATGCGAAGGCGACTCTGCCTGATCTCGAGCGCTTCCTCGGAGTCGCGCCGGCCGGCGTCCGGGTCGTACCGCTCGGCGTCGACGACCGGTTTCGCCTTGATGAGGCGCAGCGAGCGTCCTTCGCCGCCGAGGCTAAGGTGCGTCTCGGCCTCACGCAACCGTACTTCCTGTACGCCGGCAATCACCGCGCGCACAAGAATCTTGAGACGCTCGCGCGCGCATGGCAGCAAATCAAGCAACCGTGCGACCTGGTGGTGACGGAAGACGCTCCTTTTGCGTTTGATATAGATAGGTACCCGCGAGAAAACGGACGAATTGTGCGCCCCGGTCACGTAGAAGTCGACCTCTTGTCGCGTTTGTACGCCGGATGCGCGGCGGCGGTGCAGCCCTCGCTCTATGAAGGCTTTGGGCTGTCCGCGGTGGAGGCCATGGCTGCCGGTGCACCGGTCATCGTCGCGGAAACGCCCGCGTTGCTCGAGGTCGCAGGGGATGCCGCGCTCACCTTTCCCCCGCGTGACGCCGAGGCGCTGAGCTTGGCACTAGTCGCAGCCCTCGCCGGCGGCGAAGCGCTCGAGGGGATGCGCGCCCGGGGCCGGCAGCGGGCAGCGAGCTATACTTGGGATGCGACGGCGCGTTTGACCGCGCAGGTCTATCGGGAAGTGTTGGAGGGATGATCGTCCGGACCGGATCGGCACGAAACGCTTTGGCAGCCGCCTTGATCGCCGCGGTGACTGCGCTCGCCCCGGCGCTCGCCGACACCAGCGTGGTCGTCGTCAACGGCGTGCATCTGCAGCGCGCTGATTT
>DATNNM010000014.1 GCA_035601835.1 Candidatus Tumulicola sp.
TCCGCGTTCGGAACAATTTCCAACAACTCGCCTACTACGACGCGAGTCTGCTGACCGACGCGAGCGGTCACGGGCGCGCGACGTTCAAGCTGCCCGACGACCTGACCACATGGCGCGTGATGGTGGTCGCCGTGGCAGCCACAGACGCTGGCGCTGCGCAGAATTTCCGCTTCGGGTCCGGCGAAGCCACCTTCAGGACGAGCAAGCCGTTCCTCATCAATCCGATCCTGCCGCAGTTCGCGAGGCCCGGCGACGTGTTCATGGGCGGGCTCACCGTCACCAATAGCGCGGGCCTTACCGGCACGTTGAACATCAGCGGCGCGCTCGCCGGCGGCATCAGCTTCCTCGAGGGCGGCAAGCGCGATGCGAAGCACGAATTCGCGGCGCCGCTGGCGTCCGGTACCCAGGGCTATCGGTTCCCGATGACCGCAACCGGGCTCGGGCTTGCTTCGGTGCAGTTCACGGCACGCGCCGGGACCGTTGGCGATGCTTTTCAGGTCCCATTCGAATTGCGCGTGTTGCCGATCACGGAGCAAGCCGTGGAGTCGGGAACGACCAAAGACCGCGTGAGCATCCCGATCAATGTGGCGAGCAACGTGGTCAACGAAGCGGGGGGTCTGGACGTCTCGATCGCCAGCACGCTCCTGCCTGAGGTCAGCGCGCCCGCGCACCGGGTGCTGCGCGAAGACAGCGACTTGCTCGAGATGCTTGAACCAGCGACGACGCGTCTTTTGATCGCGGCCAACGTGAAGATGCTCGATGACCGTTTCGGCGCCAAAGGCGCGCAGGCGCGCGGCGTCTCGACGGCGGTAGAAGAAGCGGCGGCGGCGCTGGCGGCCCTGCAGAAGCTGCAGCGAGCGGACGGGGGCTTCAGCTATTGGCCGGGCGCCAGGGAGTCGGATCCCTATACCAGCTCGTACGCGGCGGAGGCGCTTGGGCGCGCGCAAGCGGCAGGCATCAAGGTGGCCGATCCGCTGGTTGCCGGGCTGACGCGTTACCTGCAAGACGTGCTGGCGCATCCGGAACAGCACGAACAATATTGCGACGCACTGTGCGTCGCCGATCTGCGCCTGCGCGCGCTAAGCGGGCTCTCGGGCTTGGGCGAGAATCGACCCGACTTCCTTGATAGCATCTATCAGATGCGCGACAAGGTCGATTTAGCGGCGCAATTCCGGCTGGCGCGGTTGTTAACGCAGGCGTCCGGCCACAGCGGCCAGGCCAGCCAGATGTGGGCGAAACTGCAGGAGAAGATCTACGAGACGGGGCGGCTCGCCATCGTGAACGTGCCGCAGGGCTGGTGGTGGATGGATTCCACGACCACGGTGCAGTCGGAGGCGCTGCGATTGGCGGTCGCCCGGCAGATCAAGCCCGAGATCGTCGATCGCTTGCTGCAGAGCTTGCTGGCGCTGCGGCGCAACGGGACCTGGCGCTGTCCGTACGATGACGGGCAGGCGCTCACCGCGCTCGTGGATTACATGCGCGCCGAATCCACCCCGCCCAACTTCTCGGCGAGTGTGATCCTGGCGGCGCAATCGCTTGCCAGCGTTCGCTTCGAAGGCTACGAGAACCCGAGCCGCGACATCTCGCTGCCGATGCAAGACCTGCCGCGCGGCCGCGCCGACCTCGTGCTCTCGAAGTCAGGCACAGGCACGCTGCACTATTTCGTCGCCTACCGCTACTTGCTGGCCGGAAGTCAGCCCGGAATCCTCAATGGGCTGAGGGTCACGCGGGTGCTGCGGCCTGCGAACCAAAATGCGGTCATCAGGCGCTTTGGCATCGCGCGGAACGATACGCCCTTGGAGCTGGGGGTGGGCCGCGTTTTCGACATCGGCCTGGAGGTCATCGCCGACCACCGCGTGGACCACGTGATCATCTCGGACCCGCTGCCGGCCGGCTTCGAGGCTGTGGATCAGTCGTTTATGACCTCCAGCAGCTACTATCAGGCGCAAAGCGACAGCTGGAGCATCGATTACCAGACGATTTACCGCGATCGCGTGGTGGCCTACGCGGATCGTCTCGAGCCCGGCGTGTACAGTTTCCACTACCTGGTCCGGTCAGTCACCCCGGGGACCTATGCGTGGCCGGGCGCGCAGGGGTACCTGCAATTCGCCCCCGAAGAGTTCGGCCGCTCGGCCTCCGGAACGGTCAAGATTAAGGGTTGATGAGGGTGTCCCGAACGGGACATACGCCCACGGGGCCTGGCAGGCCGATAGTATAAATGGGTGTGTGGGGGATCACAACTGCATAAGTTTATGAGGTCCCTCATGTCACATTTGCCCGTCAGGTGCTATCTTACCAACAGATGATTACTAAAACTTGGGGCCCCCGGCCCTTTGGTGCCGCTAGGGCTTTTACCATAATCGAAGCGCTGATCGCAATCGTCTTGGTTGTGTCGGCTGTGCTCGGACTCGTGGCTATCGTGCCGGCGACGATCGGCGGTACGATGCGCGACAGCCAGCGCATGCAGGCGATCGACGTCGGTCAGCAATACCTTGACAGGATTCGGGAATACGCCACCACCAACGGCAAGATCACGGGTTTGCCGGCCGCGCCAAGCGTCGCTGTGGATGCAGGTCTATCGAACCAAGACAGCACGATCCAAGCAGCGAGCCCCGGCGTTTTCACGATCACGCCGAATTGTACGGCAGCTCCTAACGCCGTGTCGGGCCTCGAGTGGGACTGCGTCGTCACGGTCACGTGGACCGAGGCTTCTGAGAATCGGAGCGTCAGCGTTGAATCGTACATCGTCTCGCAGAAATAAGTATTCGCGCGCGTTCAGCCTCGCTGAGCTGCTGACGGTTATTGTTATTTTCGGCCTGCTCAGCACGCTGGGCACGCTGGTCATCGCGCCGCTCATGTCGCAGCCGAACCGCCAGCAGGCGAAGGTCGACACGATCCAGGCAGCGACCCGCACGATGTACAGGATCGAGCGCGACCTGCGCATGACGTCACCCTCCGCGGTGTACGCGTGCACGTATCCGGCACCTTCGACCTGCACTTCGCCCAGCGTGATGACGTCGACGGCCGTCCTGGTGATCGCGACGCCTCGAGTGAATGGCAACGGCCAGCCGAAGTGGGACCCGACGAACGGGCAGCCCGTCTGGCAAGGCTTCAATGTGTACTGGCTTGCTGCGGATCCCAACGACGCGACGAAAACGAATTTGATGTTCAAGTATACCACCGCAACCATCCAGCCAGGCACGTTCACGGGCGCCGACAACAGCTCGGTGAATACCGCGATCAGCGCCACCGACGCGGAGCTGCTCGCAACCGGCGTGACCGATCTCCAGACCTATATGGACTCGACCAACAGCATCGTGGGGTTCAAGTTCAAGGCGCAAGCCACGGACGGCGGGCACACGAATGAAACGACCCTTCAGAGCAACGTCAACACCCGCAACTAACAGTTTGGAAGAGAACAAAATGATGTCGAAAACATTCGCCTCGCCTCGGGGAAACCGGGGCTTTGCCATGATCTTCGCGCTCCTCGTGATCGTCATACTCTTGCTCGTCGGACTGGCCATGCTCGCCAACGCGCAAAACGTCGCCGGAAACGCGCGCAACACGGAAGTCAAGACGCTCACCTGGGATGCAGCGGAAGCCGGGCTCAACGCCGCGATGGACAAGCTCGATGTGGCGATCGTGAGCACCACGCCGGGCAACGGGACGCTTAAGAACACCTACACCTTCGCGTATACCATCACGCCCAACTTTTCGGGCGGCATCGGCAAGCCCGGCACGGACTCCACCGGCGCGGCGATGACCATTCCTCCGGGCATGGGGTACGTGCAAAGCACCGGGACGAGTCCGGACGGCCTGCGCACCGCGATCGTCGAAGCCATCATCCAGCCGACCGGCATCAATCAACAGTTTCCCAACGATGCTATGGACGCCGGCGGCGACGTGCAAGGCAACTGGAACCACAAGATCGGCATCACCGAATGCCATCCAGGGAAAGACGACGCGACCGTGCACGCGAACGGCAACATCACCGCGACGGTAGGTTTTGATCAAGGCACCTCCACGGCATCGGGTACTACCGACACGCTTAACCCATCGCCCGGAGGCGTCAACACCCCGGTAGTGACGCTGCCGACGGCTTCTATGGGCTCGTTTGTCGCTGACGCGAAGACGATCGCGCAGGCCGGCGGGACCAGCCTGTACGTCCCGAGCAGCGGCTCGCTGCCGACGACCTTTGCCTGCCCGCTATCGGCTCCTACATACGGTTGCATCATCTTCTATGATGCAGCCTTGCACATCTCCGGATTGCAGGACTTCAACTACACCGGACACGTCGTCGTGGTCATCAACGGCGATTACAGCTCCACCGGCAATTCGGGATTCACGCTTCAGTCCGGCCAGCAGAGCGTGTTCGTGGTGAACGGCAATGCTGACATGGGCGGCAATAGCGACACCGGCGCGCTGTATTGGGTCAAGGGCGATACGACGATGCACGGAAACGGCAACATCTTCGGCGCTCTCGTGACCGGCGGCAACGCGATCTTCGCAGGCGGCGGCAGCGGCGGAGGGTTCCAGTGCGATCCCAACGCGCTCGGCCTCACGCTGAAGTTCCCGGGCAAAGTGATCATCAAGAGCTACGCCGAGTATTGAAATCGAAAAAGCTCGGACGAAGAAGAGGCGAGCCGATTGCGGCCCGCCTCTTTTTCTATCCTGAGACCTCTAATTGTTTATTATGTTCAGAAGAGACATCGGCGTAGACCTGGGTCGCGGGTGGGCCCTCGTGGCGGAGAAGCTCCTGAACGTTGATGGGACTGACACCGCGCTCTAGAACGTGCACCGCAAAGAAACGTCTGAGCTTGTGGGGGCTTGCCTTTACCCGGAGCTTGCTCGTCTTGTAGATCCGGTTGAAAATTTCCCAAACATGCCGCGGACTGAGGCGTCTACGCGTGCGGCCTGAGAAAAGCGCGCTGTCGAGGGACCGTGGCCGCACACCTAGGTAGGTTCTAAGTGCGTCCGCCGTGGTCTGATTAAAGACGACCAGCCGCTGCCTCCGGCCCTTTCCTATCACTCGCATGGTCCGCGACTCTAGATCGACATCCTCGACGTTGAGCGCCGCTATCTCAGCGCGCCGGACGCCGGTGGCGTAGAGCATCTCCATAATGGCCCGATCCCGGGACTTCAACCACTGGACCCCATATTCGGGACTCGTCCGCAGCAGGATGGACGCCTCCCGTTCGTTTAGGACGCTTGGTGTGAGCTTGCCTCGAACTGGACGCCCAACATCAGCAGCAGGGTTGTCCTCACGCTTGCGCACGCGACCCAAGAAGCCGTAAAAAGAGCGTAATGCGGCAAGTTTGCGTCGAATCGCCGATGGCTTGTATCCTCTGGTCCCGGTCAACTCTTGAACGAATTGTCGCACCTGCCTGGTGGTCGCCGTGCTTAATCGCGGCCAAAGCTTGCCATGTGGAGATTCATTCACCGGAGCGCCGGCGAGGAAAGCTCCGAACAACTCCAAGTCTCCGATGTATGCGGAAATCGACAACGGGCTTCGTCCGGCGCCACATAAGCTTGCGGCCCACTCGAGGATGATCGGATCGGTTGGGAATACGCTTTTTGCTCGAGGCATCAGGCGCTCGAAGCTCCCTCTTCGCGTATTGCAGTATCAGGAGCGGCCGGTGCGTAGAAGAGGTACAGCCGTGTCGAACCGTATGGCCATCTAGCCAGCCCGCCCTCTGAGAAAATATGTGCGTAACTGGTGCCGACGCTTGTAAGGCCCACTTCAAGGGGTAACTCTCCCCTAGCAAGGAGCAACGCGTCATTCCGACAAGGCGTCGAAGCAACGTGTGAAACGTGGGATTGGAGTTTCATCGGGTCAAACCACTTAAAGAAACCGTCGGAGTCGCTCAGGCCACCCCAAAACTCGGCTTGGCAGCGCACGTGACGGCCATCGGATCCCGCGAGATGAGTCAATGACGAAAGAATCGCGCTATTCCTCGAAAGATCGCGATCTGAACCGCACTCGTATCCGATTTCGAGGACTGCGTGATACACGTTCCCGGTCAGCAGTGCCGACCAGAGCAAAGCGAAGCCGTAGGCATCGTACACGTCGTATCTGTCACTGTAAGTCTGCACGAGCGCATCGACCCACGCGCGATCAAAGCGCCCTTGATTGAGCTGGATCTTTAGGCGCCAGATATCCGAGAGAAGCTTCGGGTCGTCGGACAATCTGCGATCCGCAAGGTCTTGAAGCGATCTTTGAAAGACGTTGCTCATTTGCGCACGCCGCGTCTTCGCAGCACGATACCTTGGTTGTCGGCGCGGTCGCGTGGGTGATGCTCTTCGTAGCTCTTGCGAACGTGATCCTGAGTCATCTCGGCGTAGATCTGCGTGGTTTGGATGCTTTCGTGGCCCAAGAAATCCTTGATCGTCATCAGATCGACTCCGCTCTTATGGAGATGGGTCGCTACGGAGTGGCGCATGGTATGCGGCGTGACCTTTCCCTCAAGACCGCTCAGTTTTACGTAAGCCGCGAAAATGTGGCCGACTTGCGGGTAGCTTAGCCGGCGGCCCTGCCGACTCACGAAAAGTGCCCCCTCCCGGCAGCGAGGTCGAACTCTCAGGTATGCTTGCAGTGCGTCCGAAGTGGCATGATTGAAGAACACGATTCGCTGCTTATTGCCCTTACCAATCACGCGGATGGTGCGGTCCGTAAAGTCGACGTCGCTGACGCTGATTCCGACGAGTTCTGCGCGCCGCATGCCGCTGGCATAGAGAAGCTCCAGAATCGCGATGTCTCGCCTCCAACGCAGTTCGGGTTGGCCGGCCTCCGGGCGCGTGCCGATCAACCTCATGACATCTTCGACCGGGATCGCCTTCGGCAGCCGCTTCGGCAAGCGAATGTTTTGGACGTCGGCGGCAGGGTTCTCGCTCCGATATCCCTCGCGTTTCAGGTAGGCGAAGAAGCGGCGCAACACCGCCAGCTTCCGCCGGATGGCGGCCTCCTTATACCGCAGCGTGCCGAGATGCATGATGAATCTCCGCACGGATGAAACGGTCGCCTTCTGGAACAGCTGTGTAAACGGGCCCCTATATGGCCGGCCGTCGGCAGCCGCCGGGTCGCGCCCTTGTAGGAAGGCGCCGAACACCTCTACGTCACGCGCGTATTCACGCGTGGTTCGCGGGCTGCGCCTCGAGCTGGCCACTTCCTGCACGAATTCCATGACCAGCGGATCGGCCGGCGTTGAATCGCGGCATCGGCCATCAGGCCTTCCCGTGTAGGCGTTGATCAACGGTTTCGGCTTCTCGTCCGGACCTCGTTTCGGCACAGCACCCCTTCTAGCGATTAGCACAAATACTAGTTTGTGCTAATTGGCCTCGGGATTCGAAAACTCCTGGCTTTTGCTCGTGGTCTAGGACAATTGCGACTAGTCCCAGCTTGCTCTTCTACTGCAGGGGCGATCTGGTCTTGAAGTCTCGGGCCCTGTGTTTAGAGATAAGGTATGAGTTGGCCGACGTACTTGTCTTGGTTGGGGAGGCTGCGCAGCACGATGCGGATCACCTGCTCGGGGTAGCCGGATTCCAGCGTGATCGTAAAGGCGGTAAAGCAGTCGTAGGTATCGTCGCAGCCCCAAAACAGGAAGTTCTGGTCGCTGAGATAGAGCAAATGTTTCATCAGACCTGTCTGGTCTTTCGCCTTGAGGACGTTGATGTAACCGCCGTTGTAGTGCGGGTAGACGCGAAAGCCGATGGTCTGTTGGTCGGTCACGCTGATCACGATTTCCATCGACTGCGCGTATTTCAATCCCGTCGTCAACGATCCCACGAAGTTGTACGGGTTCTTGGTGCTCTGGTGAAACGTCACGCCCGCGTCGCCTGGCCCATAGGTCGTGAGAGTCGCTCGGAGGGCCTCTCGCGTCGCGTCGCGCGACGCGTCTGCGAGCGCAGGGAGCGCCGGCAGCGCCGAGAGCACAACAGCCAAGAGCACAAGCTTGACGACTTTATACATCGCTCCACGTTCCTTATATGGCAGGTGCCACGCCTGAATTGACGGCGCGACCGAGGGCAGGCTTCCAGCGCGCAGGCGCCGTTCCTTCACGTCACTTGCGGTCGAATTTGCCCCAGTCAAATCGGGTGACGTCGCCTGAGACGTGCAGCACGCTGCCGTCAAGATTCACGAGGACGCGGACCGGATCGTTGCCGCGCAATTCAACGAGAATAGCGCCGGTTCTGGTCGTCGCGCCGACCGCAAAACCGAACTTACGGAACTGCTTGATGACCTCTTTTTGCTTGTCGAACTTCTTCTCGGGCACGACGCTAAAGAGTGTTCGCCTAGAGCATGATGAGCCCTTGGCGGGCTCCGCGCGCCACGGCTTCGGTTCGGCTGGCGGCGCCAAGTTTGACGAAGATCGAGCCGACGTGGAATTTCACGGTATGCTCCGAGATGCCCAGGCGCGTGGCGATCGTCTTGTTGCCGAGCCCTTCGGCGAGCATCCGGAGCACGTCGATTTCGCGCGGTGTGAGCGCTTGACCGGGCGCCTCTAGGACGGCTGAACTGCTCGCAGGGACGAGCGTGGCGGCAGCGTCGGGGTGCACGACGATAAGACCCGCGGCGACCGCTTCGATGGCCGCGCTGACCTCCGCCGCACCCGCATCACGGGGCAAGACGCCGCGCGCTCCTGCGCGCAGCGCCTGCGCCGCGGTGCCGGGCACCGGATGATCGGCAAGCACAATGACCCACGGCGCTCCGCGGCGGTCTCCCGCGCCATCTTTGGCGCGCTGCACGTGGTGCTCGATCGCCTCGAGATCGCCGTCGAGCAGCACCACCTCGGCGGGCAACCGATCGCCGCCGTTGCGGCGGTCAGGCACATCCGGCCGCCGCTCGACGAGCTCAAGCGCCGGGTTGGCGGCGATCAGCTCGCGCAAGCTCCGCTGAATCACGCTTGAGTCGGAAGCGATGGCTACGCGCGTCACGCTGCTGCGGCCCCCTCGGACTCGGCCCGCAAACGAAACGTGTGTTGCACGGTCGAGCCGGCACGTAAGATGTCAAGGGCTACAACGTCGCCCGGTTGCGCCTCGCCCACGGCCGCTTGGACCGAATCCGGCGCATCGATCGGCTTGCCCGCGATGCCGACGACGACGTCACCCGGAAGCGCTCCCCCTTCTTCTGCCGCGCCTCCGCGAGCGACTTCAAAGATCATCAGGCCAAGGGTCGGCCGATCGCCGCGCAACCGAACAGCCACGGGGCCGGTCGTCAGGCCGAGCTGCGCGCGCGCGTCGCCGCCGCGCAGAAAATGTTCGATCGCCGCGCTCGGCACCGCGACGGCGAGTCCGCCGTAGATCATGCTGTTGATGCCCACCACGCGCCCTGCGGCGTCCGCCAGCGGGCCGCCGGAGTTGCCGGGCGCGATGCGCAGGTCCGCCTGAATCCAGCGTCCGGCCCCGCGAGCGTTGCCCGTGTCGTGAATGATCCCGGCCGTGATCGCGCCGACGAGACCGAGCGGATTGCCGGCAGCTAACGCGAGCTCTCCCACCCGCAGCGTCGAGGAGTCCCGGATCTCGGCCGGTCGCAAGCCGGTCGCGTTCACCTCGAGAGCGGCGATATCGCGCCGAGCGTCTGAAGCGGTCACGCGTGCCTCAAACGTCCGGCCATCGGAAAGCTCGACGCGCGCGCGGCCGCCGCGAGCCACGACGTGGGCGTTCGTGACGATCACGCCGTCGGCGCGCCAAATCACGCCGGATCCGCCGCCCGAGCGCGGCGCCATCACCTGGACGGTGCTACGGCGCAGCCGATCGGCGACTTCGGCCAGGTCGCGGTTTAAGATTCCGCCGGTGTCGATCATCGCGCTCATTCTTGCGGTCGCTCGCCGACCGTCACGCTGACCTCGGTGGCAGCCCCGCCGCGCACCAGCCTTAGACGTAGGGCCTTGCCGACGCGGTCGGATCCGAGCTGCGTCAGCACGTCGTCCGTGTCTTCGATCGGCGTGCCGTCGAGCGCGACGATGATGTCGCCCACGAAAATGCCACCGCGTTCGGCCGGGCCCTCCGGCTCGACCGCCACCACGATCGCGCCGCCGTCGCCGTTGACGCCCGCCGCGCGCCGCAGCGCATCCGATAGACGCACGGGCTGCATGCCGATGCCGAGGTAGCCGCGCGCGATGCGCCCACGCGTCAGCAATTGATCGATGACTCGATTCACGGTCGCCACTGGGAGCGTGAGATCGAAGCGGCGCGAGAGCGCCGAGGTGTTGATCCCGATCACGCCGCCGCTCGAGTCGATCAGCGGGCCGCCGGAAAAACCTGGATACAGGTTGAGGTCGAGCGCGATGAACTGCTCGACATGTCCGCCGCGCCACGTCCGCCATGCTCCGCCGACGGCGCTTGCCACGCCGCTGCTCGCGCGCAAACCGTCGTCGCCGGCGCGGGCGACGGCGATGACGAGATGTCCGACCTTGAGCTCCTCGGCGCCGGCGAACTGCGCAACGGGCACGCCGCCCGCTTCCACCTTGAGCACGGCCAGGTCGGTGTCCGAGTCGCGCCCAGCCAGCGTGGCAGCGACCGAACGCCCATCCGGAAACGTGACCGAGATGTCGTCTTCCTGGCGAATGGTGTGGTCGGCCGTAACGATGACGCCCTGACGCCAGTGGACGCCGCTGGAGGGCGAACGATGGCGCGCGTGCACGGCAACAGTGAAGCGACCCGCGCGGTCGACGGCGTCGGCGAGGTCGTTGGAAAGAGCCAGCAGCGAGCCGCCGGCCGAGATATTTTGAGTCATGCTATGATTATGAGCCGTTGAGGCCCCAAGGGGTACCGGAAAAAACGCTAGGCCGCCGGGATCGAGCTGGACTCGCGCCGTCCGAGCAACACCGATGAATGCTCCGTGGCCCAATCGTGCAGCTTGCCGAGGATTGGCAGCAGTCCTTCGCCGAGCTTGGTCAGCGCGTATTCGACGCGCGGCGGCACCTCCGGATGCACGGTGCGAGTGACCAAGCCGTCGGCTTCGAGGTCGCGCAACTGCCTTGTCAGCACCTTCGGCGTCACGCCTTCCAGCGCGCGCTGCAGTTCACCGAAGCGCATGGTCTTCTCACCGAGGTTGCAGATGATGATGACTTTCCACTTGTCCGCGATCATCGCCACGGTGCGCTGGATCGGGCAGGCAAGCTTGGTCGTGTAGGTCATTTGGTTGTCGCTATCCTTTGGGTGATTATAGGTCAAAATAGATATTACTATCTTTTTATCCATAAGTCAAGTAAGATAGTGCCTGACAATCACAATTCAACCACTTCTAGCCTGCGTTTGCGGCCCGCCAAGGGCCCGCCAGGCCTCGAAAGGAGCCCCAACGATTATGGACCTCACCAAGACCTTCCCGCGCAGCGCGAAGGCGAAATTCGCCGGTCTGAACATGCTCGGCCGGACGACCGACAAAGCTCGAGCCTTCAACGCGGGGACTTTGGGCGAGTACCACTACAACTGCGGCATGGACCAAAAAGCCTTCGCCCTTTTGGGCATCGACCACGAGACCTACGCCAAGAAGGTCGCCGAGCTCAAGGACGACGCCGCGATCGAGCGCTGGGTCAAAGACGCTTTCCTGAAGGGCAGGAGCGGCACCCAGATCGATGCCTACAACAAGACTATCGAAGAGCTGCATCCGGAAGCCGGCAGCGAAGGCGAGAAGTACTTCCTCGAGCTGCGCGACACGGTCGCGCCGGGCCGCACCGACGTCACCACGTGGCCGGACCTGCTCGATCTCGACGAGCACCGTCAAGTCCCGATCAAGACAGCGGCGTAAGGAACTCCGGGGCTAAAGCCCCGGCACTACAGAACTCGAATGTCATCAAGCGCGCCCTCAGCGAGGGCGCGCTTTTCTTCGTCGCTATGGTCCGATGGCCGCCGCTTCCGGATTACCGCTCGGCGGCGTTAGCACGACCGTTGGTGCCAGCGTGTTCGAGAACGACGTCGCGACGGTCGGGAAGACCAGGATTTTGCCATTCTGGAGATCGGCGGCGTACAGGTTGCCCGCCGCGTCGATGGCGAGACTGTAAATGTCCGTACTTCCGGTCGCTGTATCGACAAAGTCCGGCGTGGCGCCATTAGCTTGATTGCTGGCGTTGAAGCGGAGTAGGTGTCCAAGGCTGTGACTTCCGGCGTACAGGTTCCCTGCGCCATCCATTGCGAGCCCGATAATAGTCTCGCCGCCGGTATTGAGAACTGCGCTATGTGTTTCGCCGTTCGTAACCGGATGGTTGAAGCGGATGATGTTTCCCCCAGTGCCTTCGTTGGCTATGAAGAGGTCGCCGGCGGCGTTCCAGGCGAGTCCCTCGGGCCGGACGAGCAGATCCGAAAGCGTGATGCTCGGCGCCGGCGAGACGCTGCCGCTGTACGGCCCCGGGTACTGGTAACAGGCCCCAATGGTACTACAGGTCCACACAAGGCCGCCCGGGTCCACCGCCACGACATACGCGCAGCAGGTGAACCCCGTCGTGATGGTCGCGATCGGCGTGCTGGCCGACGTCACGAACGGCGCATAGGCGGTGATGTAGACATTGCCTGTACCCTGATTATTCACGGCGACCATATCGCCGAACCGATCGAACGCGATGGATTTGACGTTCGTCGCCCCGTTGCCCGGCATCGTGACGGTTGGGGACGACGAGTTGCTCAGCGGCAACGCGAACTGCCAGATCTGCGGCGCAGGCGTAGACGCGTTCGACGCCGTGTAGAAATGCGTGAACGCCGGCAGCGGGTTTATGGGAGTAGTCGTGCTTGAATTGCAACCAAAGGTCAAAGCGGCGCCTGCTGCAACGACGGCGGCCGCAACGAATGTTCTCATCGGTAACTCCTCATCAAACGAACGGAAAAAACCACAGCCCCTGCACCTAGGTTGCGTTGCTGCCCGTTTCGGCACGACCGTTAGGCGACCTGCACCAACGCGCTCACAATTTCGTCGAGCGCGTCCTGTGCAAGGGCGCGCATTTCCTCATCGGTGCGGTCTTGGATCGGGTGCGCCACGAATACGCGTGCAGGATCCGCGCCGAGCGCGCGCGCTTGGCTGTCGGCAGCGCCCTTGAACGCGATCGAGGACACCATCACGGATGGGATGCCCCAGCTCTCCAGTCCCACGATGTCGTGCACACTGCACGACGAGCACGAGCCTCAGTCGGCCAGCGCTTCGATGACGGCCTCGCACTTGGCGTGGATCTGCTGCCTGAGATCCAACGGCGCGGGCTTGGTGAACGTGGGCTTGCGGAAGCGCTCGATGCGTGCGCCGCGTGCCACCAGCAACTCGCTGAGCCGGTCGAGAAAAACATCGCCGCGCGGTTTCGAGATATCGAGCAGCCCGAGCGTCTTGCCGCTCACGCCGCTCAGTCGCGGCGCGCGCGGTCGCGCTACGGGTTCTCTTTCCCCGGTTGGGTCCAGCAAAGCGCTCATGTACGCACCTCTCGAGTGACCGGTTGACTGCCGACCGGACCGCGGGCCCAACCCGCCAAGATCGCGGAGAACATGCCGGCGTCGCCGCCGGCGTGCACGAAAAGCAATCCGTCGGGCGTGAACTTAGGCACGGGCTTGCCGGCTACTTGCGGCGGCATCCCTTCGGCGCAGCCGCCCGCGCCGACGACGAGTTCGTCTCCCTGCACGGTCAACAGCTCCAAGAGCCGCTCCCGCAGGCGCGCCTTCGACCAGCCGTCATTGCGAAAAACGCGCCCATGTTCGGGGGAAACGATGACGACGGCGTCGGTCACGAGCGCAAGTTTCGGATGCCAGACGGCGCGCAAGCAGCCCGCATACGAGCGCGCCAGCGATTCGGCGCTGCGTGACTTTTGGTCCACGATGCCGCGCACGCCTTCGGCTGCGAAAAGCGTGACGGTCGACGCGCTGGGCGCGAAGCCGCGCTCAACCGACAGCGCTTCCCAGGGCGATCCCTCTTCTGCTTCTGCAAAGCAAAACGTGTACTTGCCCGGGTTCCCGAGCGTAGCGCGATCCACGCCGCCGGGTTTGCCGCCGCCGACGTTGCGCACGACGAGCTGCAGCGCTCTGCCGATGGTCGCGTTCGCGCGATTGCCCTGGCCGAGCGCGTTGACGCCGGAGTTCATGCCGATCGCGCGCGCGATCGGTCCGTTCACGATGATCGCGGGGCCGACGAACATAGTGGTGGCGAGCACGCCGTGGATGTTGAACTCGTCGCTGCACGCCGCTTCGATCGCCGCCAAGACGACGGGGAAGTACTCCGGGCGGCAGCCCGCCATCACCGCGTTGATCGCGGCCTTTTCGACAGTGCAGTCCGCCAAGTCCGGCGGCACGAGCGCGACCAGCTCATCCGGCTTGCGCGTCGTGCCCTCGAGCATCCGCAAGACGCGCTCGGGCGTCGGCGGCACGAGCGGCAAGCCGTCGCTCCAGCCGCGCTCGAAGCACGCCTCGATGGCATCCTCGCCAGATCCGATCTCGACGCGCCGCGAACGCAAGGCCGATCCGCCGCCGCGCGAGGCAAAGCGGTCCGCGACGTCCGGATCTTGCGTGCGCGAGCCGCAGCCCGGTCGAAAGCCCGGCAGCTCCGCGCCAAGCCCCGAGACGCCCGTCAGCGCTTCCCAATCCTCGCGCTTCCAGCCCTGAGTCTTTGCGGTCACGCGGCCCGCGCCGTCGACGCGCATGAGCGTCGGCACTATTTCGACGTCGAACGCGAACGACGCGTCGAGCTGCCGGTCGTCACGAACAGGCAGGCCGGGCGGAAACGCCGGATCGTCTTGGGAGAACACGGTCAGCGGCGGCGCCTCACGCGCGAGCTGCTGCAGCACCGGCACGACAAGTTCGCAGGTCGGGCAATCGCGCTTGACGACTGCTACGAGCCCCTCGGGGACAACAGGTCCTGTTGTACCTAGCCCCATACGCGGGGAGCCTCGCGCACTTTGAACGCTCCGATGACGATGAGCCCCACCACGAAGCCGACGATGTGCTCGAGGTAGCCGACGCCGCCGCCGGTGCCGGTCTCCAACTGCACCGACAGGACCTGCAGCACGAACCAGAAGCCGATGACCACCAACGCGGGCAGCTGCAAAAACAAAGGGATGCAGCCGATGGGCAGCACCGCGTCGATCCGGTTGCCCCCGAAATACACGATGAACGCGCCAAGCACCCCGGCGATCGCACCGGAGGCGCCGATCGCGACCACCTCGGATCCCGGAAACGCGATGACCTGTGCGAGGCCTGCGGCGATCCCACAGACGAGGTAGAAAATCAAGAACCGGATCGGGCCCGTCAGATACTCGATGTCCGGTCCAAAGATGAACAAATACAGCATGTTGCCTGCGATGTGCAGAAAGCCGGCGTGCACGAAGAGTGCGGTGATGAGCGTGAGGCCTTCTGGGTGCGGCGCCGGCGCCGGCACTTGGACCTGATGCCAGATATAATACGGCGTGACGCCCAGCGCTCGCACGAAATGCTCCAGACGTGCCGGCGAGTCGGCGCCTAGCGCCAACTCGTAGACAAACACCACCACGTTCACGCCGATGAGCAGGTACGTCATGACGGGGAGGCTTGGAAGCCTGCCCTCGTCGCGGTATGGTATCACGCGCCTAGAACCGCTAGAAGGAGCCTTGAATACCGAACGTCGGCGACGGCGTCGCCGAGCCCATCACGTTGCGTTCGCCGTAGAACAGCTGCAGGCGCTTGGACAGGCGCACGTCGCCATAAAGGTCGAGCGTCGGGTGCTTTGGATCGTAGAACCGCGCGTCCACGCCCAGCGCGCCCGGCTGAAAGACGGCTTTGGCTCCGAGCTTCGAATACAGCACGCCGCCGGAGAGGGTGAAGTTCGGCGTGGCCCGTTTGTTGATGAGGAAATTGAACGAGCTGTTGTAGCCGAGGTCGTTGACGCCGAAGGTCACGCTCGTCGAAGAACGCGGCAAGAGCGTGATGTTCACGTCGCTCGTCGGTCCGCCGTTGCCCTTGCGGATCCAGGACTCGCGAACCTGGCTCTCGATGAGGTTCATGCCGCCCAGGCCGTGCCCACGAGGCTGTGAGCCTGACCCCGGGACCGGCGTGCCGCCTGCCGCCGGCGTTGCGCCGGGGAGGGGCGAACTGTGCGCTTCCGCTGAGGAGAACGTGCCGAGGATATCGTTGGCTTTGGCGATCGCGGAGCTCAGATCGTACACGGCGCCTTTCAATTGGGATTGGACCTTCGGATCGCCCGTGATGCCCTGCAGGTCCGATGCGACCTGCTTCATCCGCTCGCTGGCATCTTTGATGTTTGCCGCCGTCTCCACGACATTCTTGTGCAGGCTTGGGTCGCTGGTCAACGACGCGAAGTTCTGCATCGAGGTGTTGAGACTTTTGGCCGTCGAGGATAGGCTATCCACGAGCTCTTGAAGGCGCGGCTTGTTCGCGGTCACCAATCCGTTCAGATTCGTGGTGAGTTGCTCGACGTTGTGGCCGCTCTTGGCTACGACGTCGTTCAATTGTGTCGCGGTCGAACGCATCGTCTCCGCGAGGGCGGTGAGGTTGGTGTCGGTGTGCGTGATCAGCGCGTCCGTGTGGGTGGCGATCGCGTCGAATTTCGCAGCCAAGCGCGGCAGCTCTCGGTTGAATGACGCCAGCGTCTTATCGAGGCTCTTCATCCGCGCCTCGGCGCCGCCCACCAAATCGGCGATGGTCGCCGGCAGCGCGCCCCATGGCTGTTCGAACTCCGGCGGCACGCCATGCGCCATCGGCTCGGCCGCGACGTAATCGCGCGGCGGGCGGATGAGCAGCGTGGCCTGACCCGTGAGTGACGTCGCGATGAGGAACTGCGAGCCTTTCAGGATCACTTTGTTCTTGTCGATGGTGGCGATCACGTCGACCGTTTGATCCGGCAGCAGCACGATCTTGGTCACTTCCCCCACCGTCACGCCCGAGAGCAGGACCGTTGCGCCTTCCTGAAGGCCGCCGACGTCGACGAAATGCACGGCGATCTGATAACCGCGCGCCTTCAGACCGAGATTGCTGACGACCACGATCACGACAAAAGCGCCCAGCAGCGCCAGCACGGTGAAGATGCCGACGCGGATCTGTTGCATTGTGGCGCCGTTGCCGCGTTGGGCCGCGCTATAAAGGTATCGGCCCAAGTTCGCTTCCCTGCAAGAACTGCTGCACGATGGGGTTCGGCGACTGCCGGATCTGCAGCGGGGTGCCCGTCTCTATGATCGTACCCTCGAACAGCATGGCGATGCGGTCTGAGACGGCGTACATCGAGGGCATGTCGTGCGAAACCACCACGCACGTCGCCTTCAGGCGTGCCTGGATGTCTTTGATGGTGCTCACGATGATGTGCGTCATGATCGGGTCAAGGCCGGTCGTGGGCTCGTCGAAAAGGATGATTTCAGGGTCATTCACGATGGCGCGTGCAAAACCCGCCCGCTTCTGCATGCCGCCGGAGAGCTCCGAGGGCATGCGCTCTTCCACCCCGGCCAGGCCGAGCGCCGCAAGCGTCTCGCTCACCCGTTTGTCGATCTCCGCCTTGGAGAGCGTGGTATGCTCGTAGAGAGGATAGGCGACGTTTTCGGCGATGTTGAGCGAATCGAAAAGGGCGGCATGCTGGAACGAGAAGCCCATGCCTTTGCGCATCTCGATGAGCTCGCGCTCGGGCCAATCCGTGATGTCTTCCCCGTTCACGGTCACGCGGCCGCCGCTGGCATGGCGCAACCCGTTCATCACGCGCAGGATCGTCGACTTGCCGGCGCCGGAGAGCCCGATCACCCCGGTGACCTGACCGCGGAGCGCCTCCAGGGTGCAGTCTGAGAGCACGATCTTTTGATCGAAGCGCAATTCTACGCTGTCGAGTTTGATGGCCACGTTCCCCTTTGGAGGCCCGCTGACGCCGCGCCGGCCTGGCTCGCGCTCGCCGATCATGGCGCAAACAGCAGGAACGACAGCAAGAAATTCGCGGCGAAGATGAGGATGATCGACGCGACGACCGCTTGCGTCGTCGCCTTGCCGACTCCATCGGCGCCGCCGCTCGCGTTGAAGCCCTCATAGCACGCGACCATCGACACGATGATCCCGAAGACCACCGCCTTGACCAGTCCTTTGAGGAAATCACTGGTGTCGACCGTGACCTGAACGGAATGGAAGTATTCGTACTGGCTCAGGTGCACCCGTTGCCACGCCATGATGTAGCCGGCGCAGATGCCTACGATGTCGGCGAAGATGGTCAGCAGCGGCAGCATGAGCACGCACGCCAAAAGCCGCGGCGTGACCAGCACCTTCGTCGGGCTTGCCCCCATAGATTGCAGCGCCTCGATCTGCTCGGTCACTTTCATCGAGCCCAGCGCCGCCGTGATGGCCGCGCCTGCGCGACCGGCGAACACGATGCCGCTGAGCATCGGGCCCAACTCGCGGAAGGTCGCGAAAGCCACGCTGCCCCCGATATAGCTCTGCAAGCCGAACGACACGGCGGTCGCTGCGGCTTCGAGCGAGATCACAAGGCCGGTGAACAGCGAGGTCAGCGTGATGATCGGCCACGACTGCACGCCGAGGAAAAACGCTTGGCGCAGGATCTCCGTCGGCCGGATGCGCAGCGTGAAGGCGAAGCGCAGCGCGTCCGCCAGCATCATCGAGAGCCCGCCGGCGTATGCGAAAAACCGGCCGAGCGCGCTGCCCGCGACCTGCGCGATCATCGAGCAGTGCTCGGCTTGGGCGCAACATCAGCCGCCGCCGGCCGGCCGTCGCCAAGCGCCGCGAGGACGGAACGCGCACCCTGCAGCCGGCGCTCCGCGACGCCGCGCTCGGCTTGAAGATTGTACTGGCGTTGGTAGAGGTCGTCGAATTTGCGCTCGAGCCCGCTGAGATGGGCGAGCGTCTCGCGCTCCAACGAGGCGAAGTAACGCCGGATGGCATGCTCGAGAGCCGCGCACGAAGCGGCATCGCCACGCCGCTCTGCCTCGCGTTTGGCGCGCAGCAAGCCGTTGTCGGTTATGTGGTAAGGCTCGAGGAGCGCGAGAAGAGCCCTAGCGTCCATGACCCGGGAAAGGTTCAGCGTGCGGCGGCGGGTTTCCGGCCGAAATCAGGCAGGCCAAAGGGCTCGAGCACCGCTCTTTGCTGCTCGATGAGACGCGCGATGCCCCGGCCGGCCAAGGAAAGCAGACGGTCGAGATCGGTTTTTGGAAACGGCGCGCCTTCGGCCGTGCCTTGGACCTCGACGAAGCGCCCGTCGCCGGTCATCACCACGTTCATGTCGACCTGCGCCCGCGAGTCTTCTTCATAGACCAGATCCAGGATGGGTCGTCCTTCGAGGATCCCCACCGACGTCGCGGCCAGCCAATCGAAAAGCGGCCAGCTGCGCAATGCGTTTTCGGAGCGCAAGCGCACGAGCGCGAGTACAAGTGCGATGAAGGCGCCCGTCACCGCTGCGGTTCGCGTGCCGCCGTCGGCTTCCAGCACGTCGCAGTCCAGCGTGATGGTGCGGTCACCAAGCGCCTTGAGGTCGGTTATCGAGCGAAGGCTGCGTCCGATGAGGCGCTGGATCTCGTGCGTCCGGCCGCCGATGCGGCCTTTGGCGGATTCGCGCTGCGTGCGTTCTGCGGTCGAGCGCGGCAGCAGGGCGTACTCCGCCGTGACCCAACCCTGACCCTGACCCTTGAGGAAGATCGGCACCTTGCCTTCGACGGTCGCCGCACACAAGATCTTCGTACGGCCGATCTCGACCAGCGCAGAGCCTTCGGCGTGCTGCAGGTAATTGGTCGTGACGCGAAATGGGCGCGCTTCGTCATCCTTGCGCCCGTCTGAGCGAGGTCCGCCGGAGACGGTTTGCATGTGCGGCTTCTTCCCGCTAGGGGCGCTCCATCCATGCGCAGAAAACCGGCCTAGTATCCGGGTTTGGAGGCGTGTCAATGAAAACGCGACTCATTCGCTTTGCCGCATTCTTGCTTTGTATTTCAGGCCTCGCGGCCGGGCTCGCAATCGATGCGACGCGCCCCGCCGTCGCCGACGAAGTCATAGCGACGTGGAAAGGGTTCCTCAACCCCTCCACGCCCGGCAAGACGTATCATCTTTGCTCGCTGTCGCTGTCCGGCGATTCGCTCGTCTACAGTCTCAATGACGGAGCGAGGATAGATAGGATCAAGCTGGGTGCGATGAAGGACGTTGAGTACTTTCCGCGCGATCACTTCATCGTCATCACCGGACGCGCCGGTCATGACGTCACCGAGGTGGATAACATCGGTACGCTGCGCAAGCATGGCTTTAACATGAATTTCTTCGAGCGCTCGGATTATGCGCTTGCCACGAAGGTGCTCGCGCGCTTGAAGCAACTCGCTCCCAGAGCCAGGTTCAGCTCGGAAAACACGCGCCAAGACTAGCGTCTACGGCGCCGACCACGTGCTACCGTCAAGCTTGTAGAGTTGGATCGACGGCGATCCGTCCTTCTCGAGCTCGATTTGCATGCGCCCCTTGCCGTTTTTGTCCGCAACGAAAATCGCGGGGATCTGTTCCCCCGTCGATGTGGTTGCGAACCCGATGCCGAGTTGGCCTTTACCGGCCTGGTTCGAGAACGTCAGGCTCGGTCCCGAGGCGGCATAACTTTGAAACTCGACGCGCGAGTGTCCGCTCCGGTCGTATAATGTGATCGCCGCGCGCGGGCCGATCTGCAGCAGCTTATTCCCATCGGCATCGACGAGCTCAAAGGTCTGCGCTTTGACGACTTTGGCAGCGGCGCCCAGCGCGGGCGTTGGCTGGGAGATCCTCGCGGCGCAGAATCCGCCGAGGAAGCCGGCGAGGATCGCGGCCGACAGAAGGCCGAGATATTGACCCTTATGCATGTGATGATTCCTTATTCGACGGTGACGGTCTTCGCCAGATTGCGCGGCTGATCCACGTCGCAGCCCTTGCGGTCCGCGATGTGATAGGCGAGCAGCTGCAGCGGAACCACGTTGACGATCGGCGCGATCAGATGGTGCGTCGCAGGCACGTTGAGCACCACATCAGCGACTTCGACGACCGCATCGTCGCCCGCATTGGCCACCGCGATGATGCGGCTCTCGCGCGCCTTGGCCTCCTGCATGTTGCTCAAGATCTTCTCTTGCACGGGACCGCGAGTGGCGAGCACCACGACCGGCACGCTTGCTTCAAGCAGGGCGATCGGCCCGTGTTTCATCTCGCCGGCCGCGTAGCCCTCGGCGTGGATGTATGAGATCTCCTTGAGCTTCAGCGCACCCTCTAAAGCGATGGGAAAATTGACGTGACGGCCGAGGAATAAGACGGTCTTCGCCTTTTCGTTGCGGCGCGCGACGGGCAGGACCTCATCGTTGATATTGAGCGCTTGGTCGACATCCGCCGGCAGGTCGCGCAATGCGGCTACGACCTCTTTGAGCAGGGCCGGATCGCCGCTGCCGCGTTCTTGCGCGAGATAGAGCGCAAGCAGGACCATCGCGACGCACTGAGCCGAAAACGTCTTGGTCGCTGCGACGCCGATCTCCGGACCGGCGTGCGTGTAGAGCGTGCCGTCGGCCGTGCGCGAGAGCGCGGACCCGACGATATTGCACACGCCGAGCAGCAGCGCGCCGCCGGCCTTGGCGACGCGCACGGCTTCTAACGTATCGGCGGTCTCGCCTGACTGCGACACCGCCACCGCCAAAGTCTCGCCATCCAACACCGGATGGGAGTAGCGGAACTCGGAGGCCAGCTCCAACTCGACCGGCAGCTTCGCGAGTTCGCGGATCAGATATTGGCCGTACATGGCGGCGTGAAACGCCGTGCCGCAGGCGAACATCGAAACCTTGCGGATCTTCTTCAGCTGCTCGGGCTTCAAGCCCATGTCGCTGAGATCGATGCGTCCGTCCTCGCGAATGCGCCCGGCGAGCGTGTCGCGCACGACCTTGGGCTGCTCGTAGATCTCCTTGAGCATGAAGTGCTTGAAGCCGCCTTTTTCCGCAGCGCGCACATCCCAAGCGATGTAGGTCACTTCGCGATCGACGTTCTCGCCCGTGAAAGTCGTGATGGAAGCGCCGTGGCGCGTGACCACCACCACTTCTCCTTCCTGGATCACGAGCTGCTTGCGCGTGTAATCCAGGATCGCGGGGATGTCGGACGCCACGAACGTCTCGCCTTCACCGAGGCCGACGATCAACGGCGACGCGCCATTGCGGGCGAACACGATCTGGTCGGGTGAGTCGGCCGAGAGCACGCCCAGCGCGTAGGCGCCGTGCACCGCGCGCAAGACCTTTCGCACGGCCGCCAAAAGGTCGCCTTCGTAGAAATCCTCGAGCATGTGCGCGACGACTTCGGTATCGGTGTCGCTGGCGAACGTGTGGCCCTTGGCGATGAGCTCAGCGCGCAGCGGAGCGTAGTTCTCGATGATGCCGTTGTGGATGACGGCGATCCGGCCGTGGCAATCCAGGTGGGGATGCGCGTTAGTATCGCTGGGCTTGCCATGCGTCGCCCAGCGCGTGTGACCGATGCCCGCCGTGCCGCGCAGCGGGTGCTGCTTGAGGGCCTCGGCCAGGTTGCCGAGTTTGCCGACGCGCTTCATCCCGACGACATTCTCGCCGTCGATGAGCGCCACGCCGGCGGAGTCGTAGCCGCGGTACTCGAGGCGGTGCAGCCCGTCCATGAGCACGCCGACGACGTTTCTCGGCCCGATATATCCTACGATTCCGCACATGTCTTAGAGTCTGCTCACCCGTAGGCCCTCGGCGGTCAGGATCGCGCTGAGGCGGCTGACGGCCTTGTCCAACTCATCATTCACGATGAGATAATCGTAATCTTTGGCGTGGCCGGCTTCGCGCCGCGCGGTCTCCAAGCGCACCGCAATGGCGTCCGCGGTGTCCGTATTGCGCCGTTCGAGGCGCTGCGCAAGCGCATCGTCCGACGGCGCCGTCAGGAACACCAAAACCGCCTGCGGATACGCGGCTTTGACGGCGCGGGCTCCATTGACCTCAGGCTTCAGCACGACATCGCGGCCGGAACGCACGGCCTCGTCAACGAAGCGGCGTGGCGTGCCATACAAGTTGCCCGCGTACTCGCGCGTCTCGATGAATTCACCCGCCGCCGCGAGTTTTTCGAATTGATCCCGATTCAGAAAGCGATAGTGCTCGCCCTCGACCTCGCCGGGCCTTGGCGGCCTGGTCGTCGCCGAGACCACGTAGGCGATGTTCGGCTCGACCATCCGCAGCGCCGCGATGACGCTGTCTTTGCCGGATCCGGACGGACCCGAGACGACCAGGAGAACGGGTTTGCGCGCGACGATCTGGGCCAGAACGTTCTCCTTCATCGATGACGCTGGACAGTTGGATGGTCGAGCGCCTCGCGCGCGAACTGCACGCCGCGCTCGCCGAAGCTCGCGTTCAGGATGTGCGCAGCGGGCCGCAACATCTCTCGATCGCCTGTTATCGCAGGCGCACGGAGCTCGTGCTCCGCGCCTCTATCGAACCGAATGCGCCGGTCGTCGCGCTCCTGGAACGCGAGCCGACTGAAAGCGAAAACGGCGCGGGCGGCTGGGCTGGTGGTGTCGCGCCTTTATTGCGCGGCAGCATCGTCACTTCCGTCCACGCCGTTCCTAACGACCGAATTCTCAACGTGGACACCATTTCTCGTTCGGCGTTTGGGGTGCCTGCGATGCATCGCGTGACGATCGAACTCGAGCCGCGCAAAGCCAATGCGCTCGTGCTGCGTCCGCTCGAGGGCGGGGCGTGGTCGGTGCTGGCCACGGCAAAGCAGTTCTCGGGCGATGACGGCGGGCGCGCGATCGCGGTCGGCGAGCTGTATGAGGCTCCGCCGGCGCGCCGGCAGCGGCTGGATCGGGCGCAGTTCGCAGCCGCCGTGCTCGCCGCGAGCGAACCGACCGAGACAAGAGCGCTGGCGAAACTCTTGGGAGATTTCGACCCGACGTGCACGCCGCCGCTGGCGCGCGACATCGTGGAGCGCGCTCTTGCGGAAGGCGTCCCTCGGGAAGAGCTTTCGCGGCGGTTGCTCGAGCTTTGGGATGAGTTGCGCCCCATCGTCGCGGCCCGTTCGGGCGACCTGACGGCTCCGATCATCGCCTATCGGCGCGGCCTGGAGATCATCGCCTGCCATGTCGTACCGCTGTCCTGGGCCACCGGCGAACGCACGCAGGTGGCTTCGCTCGCCGAGCTCAGCGCGGAGCGGATCGTACAAGGCGCCAAGGAGCGAGGCATCCCTGCGGCGATCGCATTGCGTAAGCGTCTCACCGTGATGCTGCAGCGCCGTGATGCCGAGGTGGCATCGCTGCAAGCGGCGCGACAGCGGGCAGCCGAAGCGGATGCGCTGCGCTTGGCGGGTGACGCCATCTATGCGAATCTCGCCGCGATCGAGCCGCGCGCGCGCGAATTGGTGGCGACCGACGGTCTGCGCGTCGCGCTCGATCCGCTGCTGACCGCGAAAGCCAACGCCGCGCAATACTTCAAGCGCTACAAGAAAGCGCGCAGCGGGTTGCCGCAGATCGAAGCGCGGCTCCGCGCGTTGGCGCAGAACAAAGCGTTTTGGGATCAGCTGGTGTGGGAGCTCGATCGCGCGGAGACGATGGATGCGCGCGATGCCGCAACCGTCTACGAGGAGGTCGGCAAGGCGATCGGCGCTCGACGGCGCGTGTCGGCGCGGGTCTCGAAGCAAAAACCGGCAAAGCGCCCCGAGCGCGCCGTGGATGTGGGCGACGGCGCTGTTGCGTTTGTCGGGCGCTCGCCTGTGGAAAATGACCGGCTCACGTTTTCGGTTGCGCGGCCCGATGACTTGTGGTTTCACGCACGCAACATGCCGGGCGCGCACGTCATCCTCAAGATGCCCCGCGCGCGGGCGAAACCTACGGAAGCGCAGGTCCTCGCCGCCGCAGCGCTAGCCGCCGGGCAAAGCCGCGGCTCGGATGCCGGCAAGGTTGAGGTGGACTACACGCAGCGCAAGCACGTGCGCCGCCAGAGCGTGGGTAAGCCCGGGCTTGTGTGGTACACGGATTTCAAAACGGTGCTGGTCACCCCGGCGGATGCAGCAAAAGAACGTCGCTAGCGCCTTAGCGGTCGCGCCGCTGTGGCTCCAGCCGCTGCGTTCGCTGGCCGTGCTGTCCGTGACCGCGTACTATCACCTTGCCTATCGCATCCGCGGCTGGGGTGGGGTGTTGCCGCGGAAGCGCGGGCCGGCACTTCTCGTCATCAACCATCAGCAGGAGATCGAGACGGCCGTGATCGTGGCTACGCTGAGCGTGCGCTCGTGGTCATGGCGCTATCCGATCTTCGCGGTGTCGTCGCGGCGCATGTTCGAGCCGGGCTTCATGGCGGAGCGGATCCCGTGGCTGAACTTCGCCTTGCGGCGGTCGAAGTTCGGGCCCCTGTTCGGCGCGATCGGCATGCAACCGATCGAAAACGAACTGCACACCCGGCCGTTCGTCGGCTTGGCGAGCTCGTTGCTCGAGCGTCACGGCGATCTGCCATTGACCGACGTCTTTCGCGACAGGGCGCTTTCGCGACTGCCCGCCGGCATGAAGGATCTTTCCGATCTGCTGAGCTCCAAGTACTTCAAACCCGCCCGCAGCTACGTGTCCTTGTCGGAGTTGCGCGAGCCATATCGGAGCGAGTCGCTTGAGATGACCCGCACGCAGCTCGACGCCGATAGCGCGACCTTCGTGCGTCTGGTGAGCGACGGCGCGACGCTGTTCCTTGCGCCTGAGGGGCGCTACAGCGGCGACGGAAAAATACAGCCCTTTCGCGGCCTTTTGTCAAGGCTCGCGCCGATGGCCCGGATTTGGATCGCCGCGATCAGCTACGATCCGTTCGTCGGGCGGCGCCTCTCCATGTTGTATCGCTTGGCGCCGGCTGATACGGCTACCGCGCTCGACGCACAGGTGAAAGCTGTGCGGCCCGTCACCACCAGCGCGCTGCTTGCCACGTGGCTTCGCAAGGAGCCGCGCCCGTTCTCCGCGCTTAAAGCGAGCGACGCGATTGCGCAACAACTGCGCGAGCTGCCGGCCGCGTTGTTCGTCGACCCGGACTTGCGCAGGAATCCGGCTCGCATGGTTCGCGCCGCGCTGGCCGGCATGAGGCGGCTCGGCATGCTGCGCACTGCCGGCTCGAGCCTAACGCTTACGGAACGGCGCGCCCATCCGCAGTTCCCGCGGACGACCGACATGATCGCGTATCAAGCGAACTTCCACGAAGAGACGCTCGAGGGCGCTAGGACTCTCTACTGAACTTTGAGCTTGATCGTCACCTTGCCCGGATTGTCGACGTAGGCGCCGGGCGTGCCGTTGAAAGCGCTCGCGTCAGCGAAGCCCAGGTACAGACGCGTCGCCCCGGCTGGCGCTTTGATGACCAGCTTGTCGCCCGTCGCGGTTTTCCCGGCGCCGATGTAGAACACTTGATAGAGCGCGGGCGAGACTGACGCGTTGGACGCCGCGAGCGTCACGTCGAGCGTTCTCGGACCGGCGCCGCTGGACGCCGTCCCCGAAGCGAAGAGCCCGACGACGAACATTTCCTTCGAAGCGTGTCGGATACCCGAGATGCCGCGAGCCGGGGTGACCGTCGTGCCGTTGAATTGGTTGCCGCCTTGCGGGCCCCACATCGTGGACAATGTGCCGCAGCAGCCTATCTTGCCCGAGGTCGACAGGATGGTGACCTTGGCTCCTGGCATCACCGGTACCGATGGCGGGAGCGTGCCGCCGCGCTCCTTGTCGGCTGTGGCTAGTCCGGCGCTGTAGATGTCCGCTGTGGCTTTGACCGTAAGCGTCGTGGGGGCGCCGGCGGCCTGCGCCACGGCCCACGACAGTAAAGCGAACGCGAGAGCAAACGCGATGAGCCTCATGGGATCCTTTCTCCAAGCATGGTCACATTTCCGCAGTTCGTTCAGGCCTCCTCGTGAGCAGCATCGCATCTCCGAACGAATAAAAGCGATAGCGTTCGCGCACCGCCTCTTCGTATGCGCCGAGGACGTTCGCCGTGCCGGCGAAGGCGCAGACGAGCATGAGCAGGGTAGAACGCGGCAAGTGAAAGTTGGTGATGAGCGCGTCGACGACGTTGAAGGTGAAGCCGGGAGAGATGAACAGATCCGTCCAGCGCGACCCGGGCTCGACCCGGCCATCGGTCGATAAACGCGCCGCGTCTTCGAGCGCTCGCGCGGCCGTGGTCCCCACGGCGATCACCCGACGTCCTTCGCGTCGCGCTTCGTTGATGGAACGTGCGGTTGCTTCGCCGATCTCGTAGCGTTCCGCGTGCATATGATGGTCGCGAAGATCTTCAACGCTGACGGGGCGGAACGTGCCGGCCCCGACATCAAGCGTGATCGTGGTCCAAGCGACGCCGCGTTCGCTGAGGCGTTCCAGCAGAGCCGGCGTGAAGTGCAAGCCGGCTGTCGGCGCGGCCACGGAGCCGTCATGCGCGGCGTAGACGGTTTGATAGCGCTCGGCGGCATCGGCTGGAGCGGTGCGGATGTACGGGGGCAACGGCACGAGCCCGAAGCGCAGCATCGCCTCTTCTACGGTCACGCCGTAGAAACGCACGATGCGCGTTCCCTCGTCGCCGCGGGCGAGGATCTCGATGCCGCTGTCACGGTCCAGCGTCAGTTTGTCGCCTGGGCGCACGCGCGCGCCCGGCCGGACCACCGCCTCCCATGCGCCGGGCTCAGCCGCCGGGTGAAGCAGCAGCACTTGCGCCGCGCCGCCCTTGCTGCGCTTGGGCAGAAAGCGAGCGCGCAGCACGCGCGTGTCGTTGGCGACGAGCAGGTCGCCGGGGCGCAGCAGCTCGGGCAGTTCCGAAAACGTGTGATGGGCGAGCGGATCCCCGAAGACTAGCAGCCGCGACGCATCGCGCCGGTCCGCCGGCGTTTGCGCGATGAGCTCCGGCGGGAGGACGTAGTCGTAGGTGTCGGTGCGGTACGGATCCACATCAGATCTTCGAGAGCATCGTACCGCGATAGTAAAAGCCGAGGATCTGATAGATGCCGAATCCGGCGTCAGCCATCCCCTTGGCGCCCCATTGGCTCATGCCCACGCCGTGCCCGAATCCGGAACCGGTGACGCTGATGACATCGCCGTCGATGTCGATCGCCGCTATTCGGGTGCTCTTGACCACGTGCGTGCCGGCGAGTTTGCGGAACAGCGTTCCGGATATCGTGCGCGATCCCGCGCTGCCCACCACGGTCACGGAGATCAAGCGGCCCGATTCATCGGCCGGGCCAAGGTGAATCGCCGCGACGTCGCCGACGTCGCCAACCCCGGCGCGGAGGGCTTGCGTGAAGTCCGCCAGCGGCACGCTCGCCTTCCACGCGAGGTGCGGGGACTCGGAGGCGTACGGATCGGGTGCGGCGCGAAGATAGGGCTGCGGGTCCTCAAGCGCGCTTCCGTCGGCGGTATAGCCGCCGTCACACGATGAGTAGTACGCCTTGACGATGTGGTCGTTGTACACGATGACCACGCCGTGGGTCGCATCCACGGCATTCACGGCCGACTGCGTTTCGACGCCGGCTCCGCCGTACGCCTGATCCTGCTCGCCCGCCTTGACGTCGAAGCCGTCGTAGGCGTTGAAGCGGGCCCGCGCGACCGCGTACGAGCGCGACGCGATCGCCTGCACCTGGAGCGCGGTGTCGGGCCAATCCGGACTCATTTCGGCCGCCACCACGCCATACAGGTACTCCTCGAGGTCGAGTTGATTGACGACGTCGAGCGTGCCGTCGCCGTTGCGCCCGATGAGGAGCGCGCCTCGATACGGACGCCCGTTGACAAAGAGCTGTGACAAGGTCAGCGGCGTCACGAGGATCTTCGGACCGGTTTGCACGGCGTCGGCGACCAGCAAACCTGCGGCTTGCGGTTGGACGGAGAGCACCGTTGTGATCTCGGGCTGGACCAAAGGATCGTTGGATCCGCTACCCGGCGCGCGCACGATGAGTCCGCCGTCGGAGGAGATAACGGTCTGGAACTGGTGGTTCAAAAGTTGGACGCGGATCGGCGCGGCGTCAACGCGCGTGCCGAGAAGCGTCAGCACGGCGGCGAGCACGGCACACCTCAAAGGAGCCGTGGTTGGTCTCCAACGCCGGCCAAGCCGAGGTGCGCTTTGGCCTTTGCCGTCGCGCGGCGGCCCGCCGCTGTGCGCTGCAAGAATCCGATCTGGATCAAGAACGGCTCCACGACGTCGGTCAGCGTGTCTTCTTCTTCATTGACGCTTGCCGCCAGCGCGCTGATGCCGACCGGCCCGCCGCCGTACTGGACGATGAGCGCCTTGAGGAACGAGCGGTCAAGCGGATCCAGTCCGAGCAAGTCGATGCCTTCGAGGGCGAGCGCGGCCTGCGCCACCTCTCGGTCGACACGTCCGCCCGCTTTCACCTGCGCGTAGTCGCGCACTCGCCGCAGCAGCCGATTGGCGATGCGGGGCGTCCCTCGCGCGCGGCCTGCGATCTCTGCGGCGCCGCCGGCGTCGATCGAAACGCCCAACACCTGCGCTGAGTGCTCCACGATCCGGCACAGATCATCGGCGCCATAATAGTCGAGATGATGCACGATGCCGAAGCGCTCGCGCAGCGGTGCGGTCAGCAGACCGGCGCGCGTGGTCGCGCCGACCAGCGTGAACTGCTTCAGACTGATCTTGATGGTCTTCGCGTATGCGCCGCGGTCCACCATGAAGTCGATCGCGAAGTCTTCCATCGCCGGGTAGAGGAACTCCTCAACGACGTGGCTCAGGCGGTGGATCTCATCGATGAAAAGGACGTCGCCGCGCTGCAGATTGGTCAGGATGCCGACCAGATCGCCGGGCCGCTCGAGCGTCGGCCCGGAGGCTTGTTGGAATTTAGCGCCCATCTCGCGCGCCACGATGTTCGCGAGCGTCGTTTTTCCAAGCCCCGGCGGTCCGTGCAGGAGCATGTGGTCCAGCGGCTCCTCACGCCCTTTGGCGGCCGCGATGGAGATCTTGAGGTTCTCGACCACGCTGCGCTGCCCCACGTAATGATCGAAGCCGGTCGGGCGCAGCGTGACCGTGATGATCTGATCTTCGATCGTCTCCGAGGGGGCGACGAGCGGGTGGCGTTCGGGCGATTGGTCGCCCTCACCGGCCGTCGCTATGGTCTTGCGTGGCGTCACGTGGTCCTCTGCTGGCGGCGGTAGATCTCGTTGAGAAGTTCCTCGGCGCTCGTCACGCTTCCGTTGCCCGAGAACGCTTCCTTCGCCATGCGCTCCGCTTCCGGCCGTCGATACTGCAGCTGCAGCAGCACTTCGACCGCCTCGGCGACGAAATCGGGCTGCGGCTGCGCGGCGCGAGTCTCGCCTTGGATGAGTCCGAAGCGGGCGACCTTGCCTTGCAGTTTGGCGATGATGTCCTTGGCCTTTTGATCGCCGATGCCGGGCAGCTTGCGCAGCGCGGTCCGGTCGCCTTCATCGATGTAGCGGGCTATTTCAGCCATCGGACGCGCAAAGGCGCGCATCGCCGTCTTCGGCCCGATGCTCGCCACCGAGAGCAACGCCTCGAAGAACTCGCGTTCCACCGCGTTGGTGAAGCCGACGTAGGTCGCGGTGCCGCGGTTGCCGTCCATTTGAAGGTAGGAAAAGATCTCGAGCTTGATCGGCTGACCCGGCTCGATGGTCACGATCTTGTCGACCACGCAACCCGGCAGCATGATCTCGTAGCACAGGCCGCCGGTCTCCACCAGCGCCGAGTCGGGATGCTTCTCGCGCAGCACGCCTTCGATGCGTGAGAACATCAATGGGCTCGTCCGTTGCGATGGGCGAATGCGATGGCGATGGCAAGCGCGTCCGTCACGTCTGCCGGCCTCGGCGTGCGACTCAAGCCAAGCAAGCGGACGACCATCTTCGCGACTTGGTCCTTGCTCGCCGAGCCGCTCCCGACCAGCGCGCGTTTGACGGTCGTCGCCGAGAATTCGTGCACGACAAGGCCGCGCCCGGCTGCCGCGCCCAGCGCCGCCCCGCGGGCGTGCGCCATGAGGATGGTCGTTTTCGGGTTGACGGCCCGCGCGAACACGGCTTCGACGACCATGACAGCGGGCTGCGTCGCCGCGATCACGCTTGCGAGGCTCTGCGCGATGTCGCCGAGGCGTCCGGCAAGATCATCCGTCGCGCGCGTCTCGATCGTGCCCGCTTCGATAAGCCGAAACCGGCTATCGTCATAATCGACGACGCCGTAGCCCGTGGATCGCAAGCTGGGATCGACGCCGAGCACTCGCACGGAATGATTAATTCGGTAGTTAAAGGGCGCGACCTTCGGTCGTCCGAGCTTCGCTCGGAACGCTACATTAACGGCCGAAAATTATTTGTTGCCGACGACGAGGTTGACGACGTTCGAGCCGGCCGCAGGCGCAACGCCGGGCGCGGGATCGGTTCCGACGACTTTCGCATTCGGGGCGGCGCCGGGCAATACCGTGACGCGATCGACGCGATAGCCGGCGCGCTCGAGCGCGGCTTTGGCCAGTTCAACGCTCATGCCGGTCACGTCGGGAACCGGACCTAACGCGGCTGAAGCTTGTGGAGCGGGAGCCGCACCCGCCACCACGATCAAGTCCACAGCGCCTCCCGGGGGCGCCTTTGCATAAGCGCCGGGAATCTGACTGACGACCGTGCCGGGAGTTTGATTGGGCACCGCCGCTTGCGTCACGATACCGGCGCTCAAGCCGGCCTGCGCCAGCGCTCGACGCGCATCGTCGATGTTCATGCCGACTATGCTGGGCACGTCCAGAGTCGCTGGGCCGCTGCCGCTGACGTCTACCATCACGGTCGAACCCGGCGATGCGTTGCTCCGCTCCGCCGGATCTTGGCTCAAGACCGTGTTGGCCGGGATATTCGGCACGTCTACCGTCTGATTCACCTGCAGCTTTAGGCCCGCGGACGCGAGCTGCTTGCGAGCCTCATCCAACGTCAGCGACACGACGTTGGGCACGGCGATGATCGGCGGTCCTTTGCTCACCAAGAGCGCGACCGTGCCGCCCTTTTCGACCGGCGCGCCCGGCGCCGGGTTGCTAGCCGCAACGAGCCCTTGCTTCACGGACGTGCTGCTGATCGAGTTGCCGAGGCGCACCCCAAAGCCTTTCGCAGCGAGAAATTGCATCGCGACTCTCGGGTCTTGTCCGATGACGTTTGGCACATCAAGGAGCGCCGGCCCGCTGCTGACCTTGAGCGTCACTGTCTGTCCTGGATTCAAACGCACGTTGACCGCCGGATCGCTGCCGTCCACGAGTCCGCCTTGAACCGCGTCATCGGTTCGCTGCTGGATGGCGACGGCATCCACGCCGATCGTGCGCAGCGCCGCCACAGCTTCGGCCACTGATTTTCCGGTGAGGTCCGGCATGCGCAAACTGCGCGACGCCGCTTGCTGCGAAACAATGAGAGCGATGACCACCATGGCGGCGACGATTCCGGCGGCCCAGCCTATCGCGCTCCCGGTGCGCCAGCGCGCGGGCTCGTCCGGAAGTCTCACCCTCGCGGCAGCATCGGCGGCGTCGCGCGCGCGTCGCCGCAGCACCTCGGTCGCCGTGCCTGGGCCTAAGGCCGCGGCTTCGTCGATCTCGCCGCGCTGGGCCTTGCGCAGCGCTGCGAGCACCTCGCCCGCGGACTGATAGCGATCGCCGGGGAGCTTCTGCAGCAATTTGCGCACGATCGCTTGCATCGCTGGGCTGACTTCAACGCCGGCTGACGCCGGATCGGGAATCGGATCCGACAGATGCGCGGCGGCGATCGCTTCGTTCGAGGGGCCGATGAAGGGCCGAACGCCGGTGAGCATCTCGTACAAAACCACGCCGACGCTGTACAGATCGCTGGCTTCGCTCAGGCCCTCGCCGGTCAGCCGTTCAGGCGAACAGTAGGCAGCCGAGCCGAGCAACGTATCGGCGCGCTCCCCCGAGGATCGAGCCGAGCGCGCCAGCTCGTCGGGGCCATGCGCGTGGGCGACGCCGAAATCCGTGATGCGAACGACGTCCTCGCGAGTGATCAAGATATTCGAGGGCTTGATGTCTTGGTGCAGCAGCTCTTGGCGGTGCGCGGCCGCGAGCGCCGCGCAGATCTGGCGGGCATAGAGCACCGCGGTGGACTCGGGCAGCTTGCCCTGGCGCTCGATGAGAGCGGCCAGCGTCTCGCCGGGAACGTACTCCTCAACGATGTAGTGGCTGCCGTTGACATGTCCGACGTCGTACGTGTTCACGATATTCGGGTGCGACAGTTTTGCCGCGGCTTGCGCCTCGAACACGAAACGCGCTACGAATTCCGCATCCTTGGCGAACTGCGGGCGCAGCACTTTGATGGCGACCTGTCTGCGCAGCAACAGATCGTAACCTCGATAGACGATCGCCATGCCGCCTTCGCCGATCTTGGCGTCGAGCCGATAGCGATCGTTGTAGATGATGTCGGTCATCGCGGATACAGCGGCAGGCTGCCCTCGAGGATCTTGCGCGCGATCGGCGCCGCGACCACGCCTCCGTAGCCTGCGTCTTCGACCACGACCGCCACCACGATGCGCGGCCGCTCCGCAGGCGCAAAGCACACGAACCATGCGTGCGGAGGAGCCCCGACGTGCGTCGCAGTGCCGGTCTTGCCGGCGACCGTCACTCGCGGCATGCGCGCGGCGGTCCCGGTGCCGCTGCGAACGACGGCGATCATCATGTCGCGCAGCCGCGACGCGGTGGTTTCGGAGAGCACGCGCTCCCAGCGGGTCGGCGGCACGGACAGCGGAAGCCTGCCGTTGACTCGAAATTCTTTGACCAGCTGCGGCCGCATCATCACGCCGCCGTTGGCGATGGTCGAAGCGATCAGAGCCATGCGCAGCGGCGTCACCGCCAGCCCGCCCTGACCGAATGCCATTTGGGCAAGCTCGGAAGGCACGATCGTCGCCTTGGCGGGCACTTCATCTTGGGCGGTCGGAACGGCAAGGCCTGGCTCGTCTCCCACGTGAAAACGGTGCAGGTAGTCGTAGTACCCGTCGAGACCGAGCTTCAATCCGATCTGCGCGAAATCGACGTTGCTCGAAAGCGCGAACGCGCCCGTGAAATTTTGCGTGCCGGTGACTTCGTTCTCGGCGTTGCGGATGCGAAAACCGCCGACCTCGAAATAGCCCGGATCGGAGAAGGTGTCGCTCGGCACGACGGTGCCGGTGTCGAGCGCCGCGCTCGCGGTGACCATCTTGAAGGTCGAGCCGGGCGGATACAAGCCGGCGAGCGCGCGATCGAGCAGCGGAGACTGCGCGCTGGAGCGCAGCGTTTTCCATTGCGCCGCCAAGGTGTTGGGGTCAAACGTCGGACGATTGACGGCAGCAAGGATGTTGCCGTTGCGAGGATCCATCACGAGCGCCGCGCCCCGAATGGAACCGGGCAGCGCCCGGTCGACTATGGCCGCGATGTCGGCACGCAGCGTCAGCACCACGTCGCTTCCCGTTTGGCCGCCCTTGCCTGCATTCTTGCGGAACAGACCGGCGGCATCGCCGACCCCTGTGAGCCGTTCATCGGGCGGGGAAAGGATCGAATCCAGCGCCGCCTCGAGGCCCGACTCGCCGTAGACGGCTGACGAGTAGCCGACGAGCTGCGACAGCGATGCGCCCGCGCCATAGATGCGCTTACCGGCTTTGCTTTGCGCGAGCGCGACGCCGCGTGCGTCCAGCAAAGCGCCTCGCAGTTCGTTGGTGAGACTGCGCCGCGGATTACCGGCGCGCGCGTTGGTGCGGGCGCGGTCGACCAACTGGACCCGGATCTCCTGCGCCGCCAGCAGCACGAACAGGGCGATGAAGGCGATGGTGAGATGAAGGACGCGTGCGCGCACGGTTCCGGACTCCCTATGCGACCGTCATGCGGCTGGCGACATACTCTTGCAGCGGCCGGACGCGCACGGGTTCGTCATCGCGCGCCGAAAGCGCGACGAGGAGCGCTCGCACGGTATCGAGCGACGTGAGACAGGCCACACCCGCCTCGACGGCCGCGCGCCGAATCCGGTAGCCGTCGCTTTGCGACTGCGACGAAGCCGAGGCGTCGTTGACGACCAAGTCGACGCCGGCGCCGGCGATCAGGTCCACCACGTGCGGCGAACCCTCGGCGATCTTGTTCACGCGCGTGGCCCCGATGCCGTGCGCGTCGAGCATCTTCCACGTGCCGGTGGTGGCGAACAGTTGATAATCCATTTCTGCAAAGGCTCTTGCCAGCTCGACCGCGGCCTCCTTCTCGGCATCGGAGATCGACAACAAAATACCACCGCCCGGCGGAGGCGGTGTCAGGCCGGCGCCCAGCATGCCGCGCAAGAGAGCGCCGGCGTAGGTGGAGTCGAGGCCAAGGACTTCGCCGGTCGATTTCATCTCGGGACCGAGCATCGTCTCCACGCGCCGCAGCTTCGCGAACGAGAAGACGGGGATCTTCACCGCCACGAAGTCCGGACGGGGCAGCAGTCCGAGGGCGAGACCCATGTCCTTGAGCTTTCCGCCCAGCGCGATGTGGGTCGCCGCCCCGACGAGCGGCACGCCGGTGAGTTTGGCGATGATCGGCACGGTGCGACTCGCGCGCGGGTTGGCCTCGATCACGTACAGCTCGCCGCCGTACAAGATGTATTGCACGTTGATGAGACCGCGGATGCCGAGCTCTTTGCACAATTGCGTGGTGACGTCGACGATCCGCAGCTCGATGTCGGGTGGGATGTTCTGTGTCGGGTACACCGCCATCGAATCGCCGGAGTGGATGCCGGCCCGCTCGACGTGCTCGAAGATGCCCGGGATGATGATGTCCTGGCCGTCGAACGCAGCGTCGACTTCGACTTCGATGCCGGCGAGATACTTATCGACCAGCAGCGGCGCGTGCGGCTGGATGGGCGGGGCGCTCTCGGCGTATGCCGCGAGTTGCGCTTCATTATACACGATCTCCATGCCGCGCCCGCCGAGCACATACGAAGGGCGCACCAGCACGGGGAAGCCTATCTCCCTGGCGATCTCGCGCGCTTTGCGGAACGAAAGCGCGGTCTTGCCCGCCGGCCGCGCTACGCCGAGTTTGGCCACCACCGCGTCGAACTTCTCGCGGTCTTCGGCGAGGTCGAGCGCCTGCTGACTCGTGCCGAGCACTTTGACGCCGCGAGCAGCGAGATCGCGCGCGAGATTGATAGGCGTCTGACCGCCGAAACCGAGCAGCACGCCCTTCGCTCCGGTGGCGCGGACGGCGTTCTCCACCTCATCGACGCAGGGCGGTTCGAATATCAGCAGGTCCGAGATGTCGAAGTCGGTGCTGACCGTTTCCGGGTTGTTGTTGAGGACGACCGAGTCCACGCCGGCTTCGTGGAGCGCCCACGCCGCGTGCACGCACGAGTAGTCGAACTCGATGCCCTGGCCGATCCTGATCGGCCCGCTGCCGACCACCACGACACTGGTCCGCTGCGGCTTGCGCAGTTCGTCTTCTTCTCCTACCGTCGCGTAATAGTAAGGCGAGCGCGCCGGGAACTCGGCGGCTGCGGTGTCGACGATCTTGTAAGCGGGCGCGGTTTGTTCGCCGCCTGCGGCGCGCACATCGGGCAGCGGCTTCTGCGTGAGCCTCGCGATCGTGGTGTTCGCGTAGCCCAGCAGCTTGGCAGGGACCACATCAGCACCCTTGCGCAGGTGTTCCTCGCACTCGACAAGCTCTTTGAGTTCCCACAACCAGAACGCGTCGATGCTGGTTGTCTCGGCGATGGACTCGACTGAGCGGCCGCGCCGCAGACATTCGGCGATGACGAAGAGCCGCTCGTGGGTGGGCGCTCGCAGCACGTCCGTGAGCTCGTCGTCGCTCCATTGCTCGTGCGTCCAACCGGTGAGCGTGTCGCGGCCGATGTCGAGCCCGCGCACGGCCTTGAGCATCGCCTGCGAGAAGGTCCGCCCGATGGCCATCACCTCGCCGGTCGATTTCATCTGGGTGCCGAGGCGCGCGTCACCGAGCGGGAATTTGTCGAACGGCCAGCGCGGGATCTTGATCACGCAGTAGTCGAGCGTCGGTTCGAAAGCGGCCTTCGTCACGCCGGTGACCGGGTTGTCGATGTGCGGAAGCGTGCGGCCCAGCGCGATTTTGGCCGCGATCTTGGCGATCGGATAGCCGGTGGCTTTGCTCGCCAGCGCGGAGGAGCGCGACACGCGCGGGTTGACCTCGACCACGTTGTACGCATCGCTGCGCGGATCGAGCGCGAACTGGATATTGCAGCCGCCCTCGACGGCGAGATGCCGGATAATGTTGATCGCGGCGCTGCGCAGGCGATGGTAGTCGCGATCGGAAAGCGTTTGCGAGGGCGCGATCACGATGGAATCGCCGGTGTGCACCCCCATCGGGTCGATATTCTCCATGTTGCAGACCACGATGCAATTGTCGGCGCCGTCGCGCAGGACTTCGTATTCGACCTCTTTCCAGCCCAGCAGCGAGGTCTCGAGCAGCACCTGATGGATGATGCTGGCGCTCAAACCGGAGCGCACGATCTCCCGCAGCTCGGACTCGTCGTGGGCGATGCCGCCGCCGGTGCCGCCCAGCGTATACGCGGGTCTGACCACGAGCGGATAGCCCGAGCGAAGTGCGAACGCAAGCCCCTCCTCGATGCTGCGGACGATCGCCGATTCCGGCACCGGCTCGCCGATGTCGATCATGGCCTGCTTGAACAGCTCGCGGTCCTCCGCCAATCTGATGGTGCGCAGCGGCGTTCCAAGCAGTTTGACGCCGTAGCGCTCGAGCGTGCCGCGCTCCGCGAGCGCCACTGCGAGATTGAGTCCGGTCTGGCCGCCGAGGGTCGCGAGCATCGCCTCAGGGCGTTCGCGCGCGATGATGGCTTCCACGTGCGAAGGCACGAGCGGCTCCAGATAGACCGCGTCGGCGATCTCCGGATCGGTCATGATGGTCGCCGGGTTCGAGTTGACGAGCACCACGCGCGCGCCTTCCTCTTTAAGGGAGCGGCACGCCTGGACGCCGGCGTAGTCGAACTCGGCTGCCTGGCCGATGACGATCGGTCCAGAACCGACGACGAGCACTGACCCGGGCGTACCGTTCCTCACCGCAGGGTCTTCACGAAATCGGCGAAGAGGTGACGAGCATCCGCCGGACCGGGCGACGCTTCCGGATGGAACTGCACCGAGGAGATCGGCAGGCTGCGGTGGCGGAACCCTTCGTTGGTGCCGTCGTTGAGGTTGATCATGGTCTGCTCGACGTCGGCGGGCAGCGTGGACGCGTCAACCGCATAGCCGTGGTTCTGCGCGGTGATGACGACCTCGCCGTCAGCGACGTGCTGCACGGGCTGGTTGCCGCCCCGGTGCCCGTACTTCAACTTATACGTCGTGGCGCCGAGCGCGAGCGCGAGCACTTGGTGGCCGAGGCACACGCCGAAGGTCGGCAGGCGGCCATACTCGATCACGCGCCGCAGCGTCTCGATGACTCCCGTCAGCTCGGAGGGGTCGCCTGGACCGTTGCTGACCACCAAGCCGTCCAGCTTCATCGCCAGCAGTTCGTCGAACGTCGTCGTGAACGGCGCCTCCAGCACTTCTGCGCCTGCAGCGGCCAGGCAGTTGGCGATGTTCTCTTTGGCGCCGCAGTCGAGCAGCGCAACGCGGATGTTCCCGCCGCTGCGCTGCAGCTCGCCGTGAGACTCGACCGCACGCACGAGATCGGGCGTCGCGAGCGGCGCCCCGATATAATCGCGCAGGGCGTCAGGCGCGCGCGCGATGGCTTCTTCTCCTACCGCGAGCACCGAGCGCATGGTGCCCGCTTCCCGCAGGCGGATGACCAGCGCGCGCGTGTCTAGGCCTTGGATGCCGCGCACGGCGCTTGCCGCCATCCACTCATCGACGCGTCCGGCGCTGCGATAGTGACTCGGATGCGCGCTCACGCGTTTGAAGACGGCGCCCGCGCAGCAGATCGTCTTGTGTTGCCGGACGGCGGGATCGATGCCGTAGTTGCCGATGAGCGGATAGCAGAACACGATGATCTGTCCGGCGTAGGATGGATCGGTGAGCGCCTCTTCATAGCCCGTGATGCCGGTGAAGAACACGGCTTCACCGAGAGCGATGCCCTCGGGCCCGATGCCCTGGCCCTCGTATGAGCCTCCATCCGCCAGCAGCAAGCGCGCTCTCATACTAGCCTGCATCTCTATGGAGAATCGCCCCACCGACGACGGTCATGGCGGGCCGCACTTTGAACGTGCGGCCGGCGAAGGGCGTCACGCGGCCTTTCGACTTGAAGCGATCGGGGTCGACCGTCCAAGGCTTGTCCAAGAACAATCCCGTGATGTCGGCCGGCGCACCGACCGCGAGCGTGCCGCCGCGAACGCCGAGCAGGGCCGCCACGTTGCTCGAAAAATTGGCGACCATCGTCATGAGCGGCACGTCGGGCAGCGCATCGAACGTCGCGCCGACGGCGGTCTCCAAGCCTGAGAACCCCACGCAGGCGTTGGAGAGCGGCGGCTCTTTTTCGTATTCGGCGTGCGGTGCGTGGTCGCTCCCGAAAATCGTTATGGTGCCCTCGCTCACGGCTCTTCGCAGCGCGGCGACATCGGCGTCGGTGCGCAGCGGCGGGTTCACGCGCATGCGCGCATTGAAACCCTTGAGCTCGACGTCCGTGAGCTGCAGGTGATGCGGCGTGACCTCGCCCGTGATGCGGATACCCGCGGAGCGCGCCCACTGCAGCACGTCGATCGTCTGCTTCGCGCTCACATGGCAGAGGTGCCACAGCTTGTGGGTGGCTTGGGCGATCAGGGCATCGCGTGCCGCGATGGCGGCTTCAGCGACCGCCGGCATGCCGGGAACTCCCAAAATATCGCTCACGTCGCCCTCGTGCATCAGCGCGTCTTCGAACGACGGATCTTCGCAGTGCGACATTAGCGCCTGCGGCAGGTCTGCGATCAGCCGCGCCGCGTGATACAGCGCTTTGAGCGAGCGCGTGACGGCTCCGTCATCCGAGAACGCCACCGCGCCGGCCGCTGCCATGCTGCGCAGGGGCGCGAGCGCCTCGCCCTCGCGGCCGAGCGTGACCGCCCCGACCGGATAACAGCGAGCGCTGCGGAGCAGCGCCGCGTCTTCGATGAGCCGGCGGATGGACAGCGGCGTGTCCAACGGCGGCCGCGTGTTTGGCATCGCGGCGACCGCCGTGAAGCCGCCGGCCGCCGCCGCGGCGAGTGCCGTGGCCAGGGTCTCCTTGTGCGGATCGCCGGGGTCGCGCGCATGCACGTGCGGGTCGATGAAGCCGGGGCACAGCACCATGCCGGTGCAGTCGATCCGTTCGGTGTGCGGATCGGGGGCCGATGGCGCGCCGTCCAGCAGCGCGGCGACCAGCCCGTTGCGCACCACGATCGTGCGTCTTGCGTCGAGTCCAAGGATCGGATCGATGACGCGCGCGCCGACGAAGTCGCGATTCTCAGCTTTGGCGCCGCCCGGCTGCACCCTCATCGCCGCTCCTGGGCCCGTCCGAGCGCCCATTCGAGCACCGCCATGCGGACGTAGACGCCGTTTTCGACTTGCCGCTCGATGCGGCTCCGCTCGCCGGCCACGAGCGCGCCGTCCATCTCGACCCCGCGGTTGACGGGGCCGGGGTGCATGACGATCGCATGCGCCGGCAGGGCCTTAGCGCGCGCGAGCGTCAGACCATAGCCTCCCGCAAGGTCCTCGTGCGCCGGCAGCTCGGCGCCGTCGCCGCGTTCCTTTTGAATGCGCAAGAGCATGATCGCGTCGGCGGTCGGCAGATGTTCATCCAGGTCAGCCGAGAGCGCGGCATAGCCCCAGCCCGGCGATGACGGTGGTAGCAGCAGCGGCGGCGCGCACAACACGATGCGAGCGCCCATCAGCGAGGCTGCCTTTGCAGCGGAGCGCGCCACGCGGCTGTGCTTGATGTCGCCCGCGATCACGAGCGTGCGGCCCTCGAGCGAACCGAATTCCTCCATCAGGGTCATGACGTCGAGCAAGCCTTGAGTCGGGTGGGCGTGCCAGCCGTCACCGGCGTTGAGCACCGCGCCGCTGAAATAGCGCGCGAGCGCATGCGGAAAACCGCTCTCGCGATGGCGCACGACCAGCGCATCGGCGCCGATCGCGCTGATCGTGCGCATCGTGTCTTCGAGCGTTTCGCCTTTGATCAGCGACGAAGATTCGGTCGCGAAGTCAAGCCAGGAAGCGCCGAGCCGGTGCGCAGCTGCGGCGAAGGAGGTCGCAGTGCGCGTGCTCGGCTCGAAGAACATGCCGAGGACGATCTTGCCTTTGAGGCGGACGCTGGAATCGGTGACGCCGCGTTTGAAGGCGCGTGCGCGCGTGATCAACGACTCGATGAGCGGTCGTTGCGCGTCGTCGAGGTCGAGGAGATGGCGCGCGCCTGTCATTTCGGCCCGTAGATGACCACGCGGTCGTCGTCGGAGGCCTCCGGGCGCAGCTCCACGTGGATGTGCTCGTCGCGCGACGTGGGGACAAAGCGGCCCACGTAATCCGCTTGGATGGGCAGCTCTCGCAGGCCGCGGTCGATGAGCACGCACAGGCGCGCTGCTTGCGGCCGGCCCATGTCGGTGATCGCGTCGAGCGCGCCGCGGATAGTACGGCCGGTGAAGAGCACGTCGTCCACGATGACGACTTCTTTGCCCTGCAGATCTTCGGTGATGTCGCTTTGCGGCATCTCGCGCGGCGCGTCGTCGTCCCGATATAGCGTGATGTTGAGAAAGCCGAGCGGCACGTCGACGCCGGTGCGCAGCCTGATCTGACCGTGTATGCGGCGCGCGAGGCTTTCGCCGCCCTTACGGATGCCGATGATGACCAGGTTCTTGCTGGCGCCGTTGGGCTCGATGATCTGATCGGTGAGCCGCTCGATCGTGCGCTGGAGGGCGGAAGCAGAAAGCACGACGCGCTTCTCTTGTTGGGCTGAAGCGTTCGTCGTGCTCAAAACCGGGCGGCGTCCTCTCCGACAGTATAGCGCGCCGAGCGAAGCTCGGAGGTCAAGGCAGTTTGACCGGACTTGCTTATTCGGCCCCCCGCTGCGACGAGCCTGCCGGACGTCGACGCCGTTCCTCGACCGTCACGGGGATTGCCTCCCGATGAGCTGTGACATGGCCGCCGAAGGCATTGGTGAACTTCGCAGCATCGATGACGAATGGCTTGGCGAACTGGTAGTAGACCTCGGTCGCCTCGCGGATCTGCGCATCGAATAATCCCGCCAACCACATCATCGGCAGCGTGATGCGAGACATTTCGGCATGACGTCCTATCGCTTCAGCGGCCATCGTGATGAACTGCCGTCCGGTGAGCGGCTCGGCCGCCGGGATGTGCCAAATTTGACCAAGTGCTTCAGATCGCTCGCCGAGCGTGATGAGCCCTCGGGCCACGTCGGGCAGGTAGCTCAGCGTGTGCGGTGCGTCGAGATTGGCGATCCAGGACGCGCGCTTTCCCTGCAGCATGGGATCGATGGCCAGCGCTAACGGGGCGCTCAAGCCGAAAGCGCCATAGAAGTCGGATGCGCGACCAATCGTCAGCCGCACCGTGCCGCTGCGGTGAGCCGACAAGTACTTCTTCTCCAACTCGCTGCGCAGCCGTCCCTTGTGACCCACGGGCCGGCGCGGCGTGGCCTCGGTCATGGGGCCGTCGACGGGTCCATACATGTACAAATTGTCCATGACGACGAGCGTTGCACCCGCTGCAGCGGCGGCTGCGATGACCGCATCTGCGATCACCGGCAATTGGGCCTCCCAATCCCGGTAGGGCACGTTGGCGCAATGGTAGACAACGCTCGCGCCCGCGCAAGCGCGCTTCACATCGTCTGCTTGACGCGCGTCGAGAACGACCCACTCGACTTCCGGGTCATTGTGCCGCCGTCGGCTTGCCGCGCGCACGCGCTTGCCGTTCGCGGCGAGTTCTCGGACCACACTTGCGCCCGCCCCGCCTGTTCCACCGAGAACGACGTGCAGTTCGCCCAACCTGGATTCGGCGATGACTACCCCTGGCGTTTCTTGCACTTGAGGTGCAACGTGTAGCTCAACTTGCCTGTCCCTTGCGGCATGTCGAAGAGCGTCTTTGAGACGGATTCGCCGTCCTTCCACTTCATTTGTATCGTGCCCGGCGTCTGTGGCGCCGGCGGACCCCATCCGAAGCCGCGAGGACATGTGATCCTGAACGTCGTCGCCTTGTACCCCACCTCAGTGACCTTGAGCGTCGCGACGCCGCCCGAGATTTGACCGCCGACCTTGAAGTTCCTGATGCCTTGGAGACCGCTCATCCTGCACTGGCTGCCGGACGTGTCGACCACTAACGATGTTACGCCTTCGCCGGTGACAGGCTGCGGCGTCCCTTCGCTGACCTTGAACGTGAACAGACCTGTCTGGGTCATTCGGATCGTCCCCATCGGGGCGGGGGATCGAAAGACGATCACAGCCTCTGACTCGAGTCGCGGCTCCTGGATCTTATCGATGAGTTTTTGGATCGTCGCAGCCTCGACCCTGTATGCCGCGGCCTCCTCGTGCGCCACGCCCGCCGGCGTCGGCCACTTGTAGGGCCATTGGTCGTTTCGGTGATGCTTGCGGAGGTTGCATTCGCTGGCGTGCTGGATCTCGTGCGCTCGTATCATTTCGGCCAATTGTCTGCACGGCATCGCAGCCATCGCAGCATTCAGAGGTGCGGTTTGAATCTCGCACTTTATCTGATCGGTCCGCGCGGCCACCTCCTCCGTTGCCGGCGCGCCGCACTCCGGCGACGGGAGGCGCAACAGCCGAGCACGTTCGAATTGGTCGAACACCGCAAGCTTCCAGACGATCTCGTTCAGCTCTGCGCGGCGCAGGGTCTCGCTCATGCCGGTATCGTCGATGACGTCCACCGGTGTGCCGGACGCATCGCGAACTTGAATGACCGGCGATGTCGCCAACTCGTCGTAGGCATTGGCGATCGCCTTACGCTGGTCGAGCAAGCTCTCGAGGCAGCGCAGGTGCTTGCAGTTGAGGCAATCCTCGTTGGATTGTGGCGCTACATCGCCCATGGCCGGCAAGACCGCAAGTGCAACCACGAGGGCGAAAGCGCACATCAAGCGGCGGAGCATGATTTTAGAAGTGGCCGAAAACGCTCGACCAGCCCTCCATCATGTGTTGAGCCTGGCTCGACGTCCAATGTTGCATCTCTATTTTCTTGATCAGCTGTGCGGTCGAGATGTTGCCGCTCAGACCGGATTGCGGTGCAGGCGTCGGAGGAGGTTGAGCGGCGACCGGCTTTCCGCGGAATGCCGCGCGCAAGGCATGTTGTTCGGCAGGCGTTGCCTGCGCCCAAAGGCTTTGAAGCGACAACCACCACGGCACGAACTGGTTGAACTTCATCTGCGCTTCGGCCGGAGCACCCGGATACTGCCCGGCGATGCGCCTCGCGAAACCGGCGTGGTCCGCGATCGCCGCAGGCACCGGCTTCCCGGCTTGCTTGGCGGTGAATTCGTACATCGCGATGAAGGCGTCGACGACCGATTGGCGCAGCGGAGGCGTTCCCTCAGCGATGATCTTGTTGTGCTTGCGCCAAGCCGCGACCAGGGTTCTCTCGGTTGCCGCTGAAGCGCCCGTATCCGCCTGGAAAGCTGCGATGATTTGCGGTTCGACGAGGCTGCGCAGGATCGCGTTGTCCGAAGCGGAGTGTTTTGCCGCCCACGCCATCACGTTGTCCATGTCGTTGACGGTGGCTTGCGCGCCGGACGGGTCGCTCGACATATCGATGGCCGTGCCGTCGCGTATGGACTGCACCGCTGCCGCGTCGAGTTTGAATCCGAACGCCCACTCGACGAACTTCGTGATGTCGCTCTCGGCTTGATCTGTGCTTAAAGCCAATGCGGGGGGTGAAATGGCGAGCGCGAGGGCGCTTGCAAACACGGCGATGAAACGAATCGAAGCGTTTCGCATGCGCTGGTCCTCCTCAGGGTGGACGAGAGACGTTTGACGCCCAAAAGCAGGTACCTTTGCCCACGGGCTCGAGGCCGCCTCGGTCCTCTATGATGGGCTCGCCGCACATTTCCGGCACGACAGCGAATGCGAACGCGACAACGGCGAAGCGGACCGAACTGCGAAGAGTCAAAGGCTAGAAGGGGTTTGACCAGTTCGACATCATGGATTGACCCTCGTTCTGCACGAACAGGTGCTCTTTGTATTTTTCTTCTGCGCTGACGTTGCCGCTAAGACCCGATTGCGGAGCGGCCGTTGGCGGCGGTCGGACGGCGACCGGCTTCGCGCGGAATGCCGCACGGAGGGCGTTTTGTTGCGCCGGTGTGGACTGCGCCCAAAGGGCCTGGAACGACAACCACAGCGGTTGGATCTGATTGAATTTCATCTGCGAGTCGGCCGGCGCGGCTGCGTATTGGCCCGCGACGCGCCTCGCGAATCCCGCGTGGTCCGCTATCGCCGCCGGAACCGGCTTTCCGGCTTGCTTGGCGGTGAACTCATACATCGCGATGTAGGCGTTCACGACGGATCGGCGCAGCGGTGGTCTTCCCTCCGCGATGATCCTGTTGTGCTTGCGCCATGCTGCGATCACCGCCTTCGAAGCGAAAGCGGAAGATCCGGTATCCGTCTGCCACTGCGCGACCAGGTTCGGCTCGACGACGCTGCGTAACAGACGGCTCTCCGAAGGCGAGTGCTTTGCGACCCAAGCCATGACGGTGCTCATGTTGTCGAGGCTCGACTGCGATCCGGCCGGGTCGCTTGCCGTGTCGACGACAATGCCCTGGCGGATGGATTGAAGCGTCGCGGAGTCGAGTTTGAATCCGAACGCCCACTCGATGAAACTCTTGTTGATACTGAGGGCTTGATCGGTGCTCGCGCCCAGCGCCGGTGGTGAGATCGCGAGGACGAAAGCACTCGCGGAAATGGCGATGAGACGATGCGTGGAGCTTCGCATGGGATGGCCCTCCTCCAAGGATGGTGGAGTTTTGACACCGGAAAGGACGGACCTTGCGAACGCAGTGCCGGGGCCGGGGGCATGCCCGTCGAAAGCCGGGATATGATCGTCCGGCGATCGAGGTGGAAGACGTTTCCGCTCGTGTTGTGGGGCCTATCCGGTATCTTCACCGGGCTGTTGGTTTCCCGCCTCGCGATACTCATCGCCCTTACGCAGGACGTGCCTGTTCGCGCTGCCGGTCTCTTCCTTGTCGGTGGCGCGCTGCTTGGCGGGATCATCGGAGTGTTGTGGGGCGCGATGCGGGTCCGACAGGCGCTCGCGCCTGTGCAGGCAGGCAACCGGCCCCTCGTCACGATCGATGCCGAGGTCGCCGCCGGACCGCTCGCCGAGCAACTGCGCGCGTTGACGGCATCGCTCGAGGCGCTCGGCTTCGTGCGGCAGCGCGATTACGGCTTGGCCGGTCCCTTGGGCACGACGCCGGTCCGCGGGTTTGCGCGTCTTCTGTTCCATCCGGGGCATCAATGCTTTGCCGAGATCAACGCAGCCGCAGGACTCGTGGTGTCCGTCGAGCTCGGAGTCTCGCTGCTCACCATTCTGAACGACGGCTGGTCCATCGCCGCGTGGGGCAGGTTCAATCCCAGCACGGCAGGACTGCACTACGTCAGGCGTCTGCCGCGCAAGTTATGGAAGATCTTTCCCGGAGCGGCGCCCGATCGGCTTTTAGCGGAGCACCTGGCGATGCGCGACCCTATCATCGCGGACTTGGGCCTAGCGATCGTCTCGTCGCCGCTGCCCGATGTCTACTTCGATGAGATCCAGCGCGCCACGGCCTTGCGCAACGAGGCTTTCGGGCACAAGAACATCATCGCGTATCTCGTCGAGGCTGACCTCTACGCGATGCATCCGAAGATGGAGTGGCTTGGCGACTACGCGAAGAGCCAGTCCCGCCTCAGACTTTAGCCTCCCGCGGGGCGGAAGCTGACCGCCTTCTTCGCGGCTTGATCGACTTCTTCAGGCGTGACGAGCACGGTCGTCTGCGACTTCACGGTGCCGGTCACAACGGTCGCCAGCGCCGTGGCGAACGCGGCCACGTTATCGGGCACGTCGGCGATCGCGATGACGTCTGCTGCGCCAAAAGCGAAGTAGAACGCCTCGAGCTTGCCGCCGACGCTTTCCACGAGCTTTTGCGCCGCGGCGCGCCGCGCCGTGCCACCTTCTTTTTGAAGGCCGCGCACGCCCTCGGTCGTGTATGAGATTTGAACGAGGAATTTAGGCATGATACATCCTCCCTAGTGATCCTCAAGCATCAAAGGCTGGCGAGGCGCTCGCGGCTGAGCGCGATCGCGGCGCGCAGTTCTTCCAAGCGCGCGCGTTCCTTTTCCACCACGGCCGGCGGCGCTTTGTCCACGAAGCCTGTTTTCAGCTTGCGCTCGATGGCCTCCGCCTCCACGCCTGCTCGGTCGAGCTCTTTGCGCAATCCGGCGCGTTCTTTTTCAAGATAGGCTTCATCGACGGGCAGCAATATCTCCATGCTGCCAAGTCGCCGGGTGACAGCGTGAGCAGGCCGGCCGTCCCCCGATGCCGGCGCATGCACCTTGGCTGCCCGAGCCAGCCGCTCGACCACGTTCTGCTCGCGGGCGAGCAGTTCGAGCAGCGCGGCATCGGCGCCCACGACGGTGACGTCGCGCATCTCTCGATAGGGCAGCTTCGGCATCGCGCGCAGCGAGTTCACCGCGTCGATGAATTCCAAAAGTCTCGTCATGTCGCGCCGCGCGCTTTCGTCTTCGCGGCCGGTCGCGGAAGTCGGCCAAGCAGACGAGCCGATCCGTTTCCCCTCGTGCGGCAGGCGCTGCCACAGCTCTTCGGTGACGAAGGGCATGATGGGGTGCAGCAGCTGCAGCGCGGTTGCAAGGGCGTGGCGCAATAGCGGAGCACGGGTTGGGGCCCGGTCCTTGGCGATCTCCAGATACACGTCGCAGACCTTGTTCCAAACAAACGCGTACATCGTCTCGGCCACTTCGGAGAAATCGAACGCCTCGAGCGCCGCAGTCACCCGCCGGATCGTCGTGGCCAACTCGTCCATGATCCAGCGATCCGGCAGCGTCCAGGCTTTGGCGTTTGGGATGGGCGCATCGGGGCTGAGGTCGAGATCGAGGGCGAAGCGCACCGCCTGCCAGATCTTGTTGCAGAACTTGCGCGCGGCATCGCACTTCGATACGGCGAAGCGGACGTCTTGAGAACCGTGCATCTGCGACACGATCCCGTAGCGGGTCGCATCCGCGCCGTAGCTCTTCACCAAGTCCATAGGATCCAGCGAGTTGCCGAGCGACTTGCTCATCTTGCGCCCTTCCTCGTCGAGGATGAGCGGGGTGATGAGCACCGTCGAAAAAGGGATGCCGCCTGCGAACTTGATCCCCATCATGACCATGCGCGCGACCCAGTTGAAGATGATCTCGCGCGCGGTGACCATCACCTGATTGGGATACCAAGCCTTGAGCTCCGGCGTCTGCTCGGGCCAACCGAGGATCGAGAACGGCCACAGCGCCGCGGAGAACCACGTGTCGAGCGTGTCGTCGTCCTGCTTGACTTCTTTGCCCCCGCAGTTCTCACACGCGCCCGGCGCCGTCTCGGCGACCGTGACGTGGCCGCTGGGGCAATACCAGACCGGAAGCCGATGGCCCCACCATAGCTGGCGCGAGATGCACCAATCGCGGATGCGCTCCATCCAATCTTCGTACGTGCGCGTGTAGCGCTCCGGCACGAAACGGATGCGGCCCGTGCGCGTTGCCGCCAGCGCAGGTTCGGCCAGCGGCTTGATTTTGACGAACCATTGCAGGGACAGCAGCGGTTCGACGATGGTGTCGCAGCGGTAGCAGGTGCCGACGCTCACGGCGTACGGCTCTTCCTTCACGAGCAGACCGCGCTCGCGCAAGCGCTTGACCGCGAGACCGCGAGCCGCGAAGCGGTCGAGGCCGGCGAATTCCGCTTCGACCGCGTCCGTCATCTTCGCGTCGATGCCGATCACCGATATGGCGGGCAGACCGTGACGCTCGCCGATCTCGGCGTCGGTGTAGTCGTGCCCCGGGGTGATCTTGAGCACGCCCGTGCCGAACTCGCGCACGACCGCTGCATCCGCGATCACGGGTATCGGATGCGGTGACAACGGCCGTAGGACCAGCTTCCCGATCAACTGCTTGTAGCGCTCGTCATCCGGATGGACCGCTACCGCGACGTCGGCGAAGATGGTTTCGGGCCGCACGGTCGCGATCACGACTCCGTCACCGCCGTCTTCGGCTCGATAGCGGACATAGTACAGCGTGTCGGGGCGGTCTTCGTGCTCGACCTCGGTGTCGGCCAGCGTCGTGCCGCAACGCGGGCACCAATTGACGAGCCGCGTGCCGCGGTAGATGAGCCCCTCGCGGTACAGCGCGACGAACACCTTGACGACCGCGCGGCTGAGGCCTTCGTCCATGGTGAAGCGGTCGCGCGCCCAATCTGGCCCGAAACCCAGAGCGCGGAATTGCTTGTAGATGATGTCCCCGTACGTCCGGCGCCATTCCCACGCGCGCGCAAGGAATTTCTCGCGGCCGATGTCCTGGCGCGTCAGGCCCTCACGCGCGAGCTCCTTCTCGATGACGTTTTGCGTCGCGATGGCGGCGTGGTCCTGACCCGGCAGCCAGACGCTGTTATCTCCCCGCATGCGGTGCCAGCGGGTGAGGATATCCATCGGCGTATAGGTCGAGCCGTGACCCATGTGCGCCCGGCCCGTGATGTTCGGCGGCGGCATGGAGATGACGAAGGGCGGTCGCGAGGGATCCGGCTCAGCGTGAAACGCGCCCTCGGTCTCCCAGCGCGCGTACCACGCGGCTTCGATCGCGGCGGGATCGTACTTGTCGAGCATCGGCCCAAGCTCTTGTGCCACGCTCGCTTTGTTCGGGCGAACGCACGAGGGCCCTGCCCGGATCAAACAAGAAGGGCCCGGGGCTAAAGCCCCGGCACTACATTCGAATCGAGAATGTGGCGGTTAGGCGGGGACGTCTTTGGGTTGGTTGCCGGGCACGAGCACCGGCGTCTGCGCGCCCTCGATGACTTCCTTATTGATGATGCACTTCTTGACGTTGGTGAGCGACGGCAGATCGTACATGACGTCGAGCATGACTTCTTCGAGGATCGAACGTAGACCGCGCGCGCCGGTCTTGCGCGATTGCGCGCGATGCGCGACCGCCGCCAGCGCCTCTTTGGTGAGCGTCAGCTCGATGCCGTCCATCGCGAATATCTTCTGATATTGGCGCACCAGCGCGTTGCGCGGCTCGGTGAGGATACGGCGCAGCGCGAGTTCGTCGAGCGCTTCGAGCGTCACCACGATCGGCAAGCGGCCGATGAACTCGGGGATCAGGCCGAAGCGCAACAGGTCTTCGGGCAGCAGGGCCTGCAAGAGCCGGGTCATCTTCTTGTCGGTCTTGCTCTCGGGCCTCGCTCGGAAGCCCAAGCTTTGGCTGGCCACGCGGCCTTCGATGATCCGTTCGAGCCCGTCGAACGCGCCGCCGCAGATGAACAGCACGTTGGTCGTGTCGATCTGGATGAACTCTTGATGCGGGTGTTTGCGTCCGCCCTGCGGCGGCACATTGGCGGTCGTGCCCTCGAGAATCTTGAGCAGCGCCTGTTGCACGCCTTCGCCCGACACGTCGCGCGTGATCGAGGGGTTCTCGCTCTTGCGCGCGATCTTGTCGATCTCGTCGATGTACACGATGCCTTTTTCGGCACGCTTCACATCGTAGTCGGCGGCTTGGATCAGTTTGAGCAGGATGTTCTCGACGTCCTCACCGACGTAGCCCGCTTCCGTCAGCGACGTCGCGTCCGCCATCGCGAGCGGCACGTCTAAGATTTTGGCCAGCGTCTGCGCGAGATAGGTCTTGCCGGATCCGGTCGGCCCGATGAGAAGAATATTGCTCTTATGAAGCTCGACGTCGTCGGAGCCGGTCTGGGTCGAATTGATGCGCTTGTAATGGTTGTAGACCGCGACCGCTAGGCTCTTCTTCGCCCGGTCTTGACCGATCACGTATTGGTTGAGGATGTGATTGATCTCTTTGGGCTTGGGGATGTTGCGCAGCCGCAGGCTCTCGTCGACGTTCTTATAGAGCTCTTCCTCGATGATCTCGTTGCACAGCTCGATGCACTCGTCGCAGATGTACACGCCCGGGCCGGCGATCAATTTGCGCACCTGCTCCTGCGACTTGCCGCAGAAGCTGCACTTCAATTGCCCCTTTTCGTCTCCGAACCTGAACATCCGTATCCTTTACGCGGCTGATGGTTTCAAAGCGCTGGCGGCCTGGGCTTCGCGTGATGCCTTGGTGATCACCGAATCCACGATGCCGTAGTCCACCGCTTCGGGTGCTGTCAATATGTAGTCCCGCTCGAGGTCCCGTTCGATTTTCTCGAGCGTCTGTCCCGTGGTCTCCACATAGATATCGGCAAGAACGCGACGGCTTTTTATAAGGTCGCGCGCATGGATCTCGAGGTCGGTTGCCTGCCCGCCCAGTTGCGAGACCCACGGCTGATGGATGATGACCTTCGAATAAGGTAGGGCATAACGCTTGCCTTTGGCCCCGCCGGTGAGCAGCACCGAGGCCGCACTTGCCGCCATGCCGGCGCACAGCGTCGCGACGTCGGGTTTCACCAACCGCATCGTGTCGTAGATGGCAAGTCCCGCTGAAAGCGATCCGCCCGGACTATTGATGTACATCTCGATATCGCGGTCTGCGTCTTCTTTTTCCAAAAACAGCAGCTGCGCGATGACCAGATTGGCCAGGTTGTCGTCGATCGCGCCCGTCACGAAGACGATCCGCTCTTTGAGCAGGCGCGAAAAGATGTCGAAGGCGCGCTCGCCGCGGGCGGTCTGCTCGACGACCATCGGCACCAGGTGTCCCATGTTTTAATGACTCTCCTTAACTGCTTATCGTTTCGTCGCCGGAGGGTTCTGGGCCCGCGGTCACTTCCGGGGCCTTCTCCGTCACACTAGCCTTTTCGACAAGAAAGGCCATGGTCTTGTCGCGTCGGATGGCATCCATGAGCCGGCCCAGGTCCCCGCTGTGCTGGAGCATCTCGACGGCCGCTCCGCGGGACCGGCCGGTCGAGCGGGCTAGGCGCTCGATTTCCCCTTCAAGGTCGGCCGTGGTGGCCTCGATCTTCTCGGTCTTGGCGATCTGCTCGATCAGGAGCGCCGCCTTTACGCGCCGTTCCGCGTCGCCCTTGACCTCCTCCCGGAGTTGCTCTTCGGTCGTGTTGCGCGAGCGCAGGTACGCCTCCCACGATCGCCCCGCATTCTCAACAGAATCCTTGGCGTCGGCCAGCATGCTGCGCATTTCGCGCTCGACCAGAACGCCTGGCAACGGGAAATCGTGGCGCGCGACAAGGACGCCGAGCAATTCCCTCTCCATGCTTTCGCGAGCGCGGGCTTCGGCCACGATTTGATGCCGGCGCCGGACGTCGTCGCGCAGCGCATCGAGGCTTTCGTATTCCGAGACCTGCTTGGCGAAGGCGTCATCGAGTTCGGGGAGCACCGGTACCTTGACGTCGTGCACGGAGACCTGGAAAAGCGCGTCTTTGCCCGCGACCGCTTGCGCGTGGTAGGCGGCGGGGAACGTCACACGCACGCTGCGCTCTTCGCCGGGTTTCGCGCCGTAGAGCTGCTCGGCAAAACCCGGGGTGAACTTCTCCGGCAGCACTTCGGTGGTGTGGCCGTGCGCTGCGCCGCCCTCGAACGGCTGGCCGTCGATCGTGCCTTCGTAGTCGAGCGTCACGACGTCGCCTGCTTGTATGCCACGATCCGTGACCGGTTCGAGCGTCGCGGCGCGCTTCCGTAACGATTGCAAGCTGCGTTCGACGTCCTCGTCCGAGACGTGCACGGCGGGTTTGCCGATCGGCACGCCGAGGTAATCTTTGAGCTCGATGTCCGGGCGGACCGCGACCGTAGCCTTGATGCGCAGTGCGCGGCCATCGTCAACGCGCTCGAGGTCGATCTTGGGGCGATCGACGGGTTCAAGATTGTGTTCCTTGAGCGCCTTGGTATAGGCATCCGGCACCACGTCTTCCATCGCCTGATGGTCGATGCGCTCGGCCCCGACATGCTGCTCGAAGATGCGCCGTGGCACGTGGCCCTGCCGGAAGCCGGGGACGCGGTGCTGCTTGACGAGCTTGCGGAAGGCGCGCTCCCGCGCCTCGTTGAGATCGGAAGCGGAAACTTCGATATCGAGTTGGACTTCGGTCGGAGCGAGCTTGGTGACGGTGGCGGTCAATGCTTTCCTTTAACGGTGGAGCGGAAGACGAGATTCGAACTCGCGACCCTCGCCTTGGCAAGGCGATGCTCTACCGCTGAGCTACTTCCGCGCGGCGAACGATGGAGATTATCCGCGAGCCTCCCTTCTCCTCCGCGGGGAAAGCGCTGAACGCGGCGAACGACGCGCGCATGAACGGCGGCACTCTTCTTGCAACCGTCCTCGTTGTCGGCGGAGCGCTGTATCTTTTTATTTTCTTGTGGGTCACGCGCGAGCGCTTGAAGGAGATCGGGCCGCCGAAGCCGCCCGGCGGCCACTAATTCGCGCTGTCTCCGCTGTAGGCGACGCCGAATGTCTCTTCGATCGCGTGCACGATCGCGTCGTACAGTTCTTTGTTCTGCAGTTCGAAGTTCGCATCGGTCAAGCTGAGCGAGGGAAGATTCCCGGCTAGCACGAGGTCGTTCGGCACCTTGCGGAAGACGCGATACACGGCGAGCTGCTGAAGCAATTTGGGAACGCTCGAACCTCCCGCGCGCTGCACGATGAAATCCAACAACGGGCGTATGGGCATGCCGGTGACCGTGCGTTTCAACGAGAACGACAGCGGCGCCGGCTCTTCAAGCGGCGCTGCGGGACTTTCGCCATATTCGTCCGGCAACGGCGCGAAAACGTCGGGCAGCGGCTCCCGCGGCTGAGGTACGAACTCATCCGAGGGGATTTCATACACCGGTCCGTGAGGCGGTGCGTGGTCGAAGACCGGATGCTCTTCGGGCAGCGGCGGCGCTTCGGGGGTGGTGAATGGGGCTTCCGCGGCGGGCGCAAGTTCGACGGGTGCGCGTTCGGCGGGTGTTTGCTCGACCGGCGTGTGATCGATCACCATCAGCGCTTCGGTCGCCGGCGGCGCAACTGGGCTTCCCTTCTGCTGCAAGTATTCTTCGAGCGTCACCTGGCGCAGCGACACGAGGCCGAGCGTGTGCAGATGTTCGCACAGCGCCTCGAGATACGCGACGTCGAGTCCGATCGACCACGCGACATCGCCGGCGGAGGTCACGCCGTCCAAGGCGAGCACGAACTCCCACTCGTAGGGCTGCATGAGCACCCCGATGGCGCTGGTCTCGAAGTGCGCCGACCGGGTGTAGACGCTTTTCGGCGTGAACGGCGTGAAGCGTTTCACAGTTGCTGACTCATGAGGCTAGCGCGATGCCGAGATACGCGAGTTGGTCGTTCCACTCGATCGGCAGCATGAAGCGCGTTGAGGGGATGGCGAACGAAGGCTGCTGGCCATCCTGGATGGTCTCGGGAACCGAGATATGCAGCTGATTGCCGAACTGCTCGCGCGCGTTGCTGGCGATCGTGCTCGCCATCTCGCCGACCAAGTCGCGGCGCAAGCTGTCGTCGACATCCTTCTCGCCGATGCGATGCAGCACTTCGGTCAGAAAAGCGCTCGGCATGGTGATATAGATGCACCCTTCGTTCGAGCCGGACAAGCGGATGAAGCCGCTATAGTCCAGGAAGCTCGGCGGCCGGAATTCGATGACCGGCTCGCGCAGATGCGGTTTCTGGCGCGCGATCTTCTGGAAATAGTTGACGACGATCCCGACGAAGAGATTGAGGTCGCTGTCCGTCACGATACGGCTCCGTTCATCGACAGCGGCTCTTCATCTTTCAGGCAGACGATGAGCGACGAACGGTGCCCGTCCCACAGCACCGGGATCACGAACGTCGCGACGTTGTTCGGGAAGTGGATGGCTTCGGGACGGCCACGCAGCACCACCGGGACCGAGATGAGGAAGTTGCGGCCCAGGTGTTCGCGCGCGTTGCCGGAGATGGTGTTGGCGATCTCGCCCACAAAGTCCGCGCACATGTCGTCGGAGACGTCGGTCTCACCCAGCTGCTGCACCAGCTTTTGGACCATCAGGCGGGGTGCGGTGTAGTAGACGCAGCCGCGGTGCAGGCCCGTGATGCCGATGATGGCCGAAAAGTCGGAGATGATCTGGTCCGCCGGTTCCTTCAAAAACGGCGTGCCGATCTGCGCGGGCACTTCGGCTATCGTCTTGAAATAGTTGGCCGTCCCGTTGATGAACACGCGGATCTCTTCTTCCGTCATGCTGTCAGTTCTCGAACAGTTCCGTGAGCTCTGTATCGAGCATCTCGGGGGTGAAGGGTTTGAGCAGGAACCCCTGCGCGCCGCGCTTGATCGCTTCGACCGCCGTGGCCTTGTCGGCTAGAGCTGAAATGACGAGGATGAGAGTGTCCGGCTTCTTGGCCAGGATCGCATCCACGCACGACAGTCCGTCCAGCTCGGGCATCGTGATGTCCATCGTGACGACGTCGGGCTCGAAAGCATCGAACTCTTTGAGCGCGTCCACGCCGTTGCCGGCCGTGCGGACCTCTTCAAAGCGCTGCCCGCCGATCATGCGCTCGATCGCGCGCCTGATCACGTTCGAGTCATCGACGATCAGCAGTTTCATCATCCTCGTCTCGCCGCGCGCGGTCATTTCGGCAACATGAAGGAGAACTCGCAAAAACGCCCGGGCACGGCTTGTACCGAGATTTCGCCGCCCCATTCGTCGACCACCCGCTGCTTGATGATATCCATGCCCATGCCGCGGCCGGCTTCGGCGGTCGAACCGTTCCTGGTCGAGAAACCTGGCGCGAAGATAAGACTCGCGAGTTGAGAGTCATCGACGCTGCGCGCCTGGGCATCGGTGAGCAAGCCGCTTTCGACTGCGCGCGACCTGATCTTGACCGGGTCGAGGCCATGGCCGTCGTCGCGAAACGTGAACCCGAAGAAGTTCGCGGGGACTTTATCGCGCTTGCGGATGCTGATCGTCGCCGAGCGGGGCTTGCCCAAGCGTAGCCGTTCTTGCGGGTCTTCCACGCCGTGCGCGAGGCTGTTGCGCGTGAGTTGGATGAGCACGTCGCGCAGCAGCGGCCTCCGATCGGGCGCCACGTCGCGCGTGTCGAAACCGTTCGTCTCAACCTTGATCTCTTTGCCGAGCTTGAGCGCCAGCGATCGGGCGAGTCCCTCGACCCCGGCGAGGATGTCGTCGCGAGTGGCCGGTGCGGCGGACCCCGGAGCCGGCGGCGTTGCGTGCGCCGGCGCGGCGACCACGCGCTGGATGCCCACAAGCTTCTCGCGCAGTTCCCCGAGCTCCTCAAGGTCTGAGCGCATCTGCGACTGAGCGATTGCGACCGCCAAGAAGTCGTCGCCGCTGAGCGATTTACGGCTGCGCAGGTCGGACAGCTTGGTTTCGAACTGTTCTGCCACTTCCTGGAAATAGTCGAGGTGCAAGTAAGCAGCATTTCCCTTGATGTTGTGCACGCAGCGGAACACGGTGTTGAGCCGCTCGCGCATCAGGTTGAGCTGCGGGGTCCCGCCGGCCGTGAGATCCTCGGTCTTCAACGCGGCGTTGATCTGGTGAAGCTGCTCCTCGGCCAACTTGATGAACTCATCGAGCTGGACGGGGTCGACGTGTAGGATGCTCAAGAGCAGCTCGAATTGCCGGCGCTTGAGTTGTTCCGATTCGCGCAGCCGATTCTCGAGTTGGACGCGGGCCGTGACGTCCGTTACCGCGACGAACACGCGCGGAATGGTGGTCCCATCGTAGATGCGGCGGAACGTGAATTCGAGGAAACGCAAGAGAAAGCCGCCCTGGGGATCGGGGAAGTTGACCTCGACCTCGTCGAGCGGATTGACTTTGAGCACGGCGCGTTCTTTCTTGGCGGAATCGAAGAGCAGCGCCAAATAGTCCTTCGTCGTGTTGTACATCTTCTCGGTGAGGATGCGCTGCATGATCGCCAGGAAGTTCACGCCCGCCGGCTCGGGCAGCCTGAGGATCTGCTTGACCTCACGCGAGTATTGGCTGGAGATCCGATACAGCGGATCGATCAGCAGCAGACCCTGCGTGACCGTGTTCATGATCAGGTCGGTGCCGGCTTGCGCTTCCGCGAGTTGGCGCGAGCGCGCATCGATCTCGACGTTTTTGTCCTCGAGATTGATGGCGTAGCCTTCGATTTCGCGCTGCCCTTCCTGTACTCGCAAGAACAGCAGCCCGACGAAAGCTACAAAACCGAGGATGCCGATGACGCCGAACAGATTGCGTGGTGCCGTCAGCGGCACGAGCGCGCGCGCTGAGGCGGCCCGCACCGCTAGAGAGAGCGCTGTGGTCTGGTCGAGCAGCGGTCCTGCGTTCTTGCGGGCGTATGCGACCGCCAGGGGCAGCGCGGCTGCATCGCCGCCTTTGAGTTTTTCGATCAAACGCGCGAGGGGCTGCCACAAGGCTTGGGCCTGTTGCGCAGCGGTCAAGCCGGGACCTGACGGCAGCGGGTCCAGGTTCAATTGCGCGCCGCTCGAGTCGGTGAGGATGCCGCCGCGCACGAAGGCGTTCAGTTCGGTATCGAACTGCTCCGAGGCCGTGAGCAGGTTTGCGATGTCGGCTTGCGGGGACTTCCGTCCCGAGGCTTCGGTCTGCACTGCCAGCAGCAATTCCGGAACGCGCTGTGACAGCATGCGTTCGCGTTCGGCTGCGTCGACTTGGATCGCTTGTGTCTGCGATCGCTGCGAGATCGCGTCGTCGTAGAAGATGACTCCCGCCAGCGAAAGGATGAAGGCAAGGGTGCACAACGTCGTGGCGACGTTTTGCGCGATGCGGATCCAAACGGAGCGCTCGTTCACGCGCCTGAGCCGGTCACTGCGCCGCCGGGAGGGTCGCCGGGGCGGCCGTCTCTTCGGGTTTGCGGATGATGAACGGGATGATCATCGCGACGATGGGGAGGATTGCGGCCGGGACGATCGCGCCGCTGAACGAGCCCGTGGCGTCTTTCACCGCCGAGATGAACAGCGGTCCGAGCAGTCCAGCGCAGCCCCACGCGGTGAGCACCAAGCCATAGTTCGCGCCGAAATGCTTGGTGCCGAAGTAGTCGGCGTTGAACGCCGGCATGACGCCGAATCCGCCGCCGTACGAGAGCAAGACGATGAAGTAGGATGCCGCGATGAACGTGATGTCGGTGAGGTGCCCCAGCGTGAAATACACCGCGACTTGAAGTCCGAAGATGAAGACGAAGGCGGCGTTCCGGCCGATGTAGTCGGAGAGGGTTCCCCAGACGATGCGGCCCGTGCCGTTTGCGAGCGCGACCGTGGCGTACGCCGCTGCCGCGACAGCGACCGGCGCTTTGCTCAATTCTTGGATGATGGGCACGGCGTTGCTGATGAGCAAGATGCCGCAGCTGACGTTGAGGAACAGCATCAGCCATTGCATGTAGAACTGCCCGGTGGTCAGCATTTCTTCGGTCGTGAAGGGACGCGTCGCCAGGGTGGCAGCCGCGGCTCTGCCGGGGCGGATGTAGAGAGCCGGCGGATTGTCCACGAACACGGCACAGGCCAGGCCGACGATGATGATCGCGATGCCGGAAATGACGAAGATCGTCATGAGATCGTGGACTTGGCTCGGCGCCAACGAGTAGCGATAGTGATCGAACGCGACGTGCGCTGCGAGCGCGTCCGCTTTGGCCTTTGCGTAGACGCCCGCGGCCTTCGCCACGTCCGTGAACGTCGGCATGTATTTCAGGGCGTTGTTGTAGATGTAGCTTCCCAAGCCGAAGCCCATGATGATCAGGCCGCCGCCGAAACCGCGCGCGTCGGGGAACCACTTGATCACCGCGGACACGCAGGCGATGTATCCGAAGCCCAATCCTAATCCGCCCAGCACGCCGTAGGTGGCGTACAGCCACAGCGGACCAAATTGCGGTGTGCCGAGGCCTGCCAGGATGTTCCCCGCGCCCCACATCACCACAGCCGCGAGAAGCACAAAGCGCGGCCCGCTGACGTCTTGCCAGCGGCCGCCGACAGCGGCGCCGATGCCTAAGAAGAGGTTAGCGAGCGCGAACGCCCACGTGGTGGTCGTGTTCGACCAGCCGAAGCTCGCGAGCAGGGGTTGGGTGAACAGGCTCCATGAGTACACGGTGCCCAAGCATACCATTACGAGCACGCCGGCCAGCGCGACGACCCAGCGGTTCTTCATCTGACCTCTATAGGACTTGCGGCGCAGGCTTGCGGTTACAGCCGCGCCCTTCCTTAATAATCGGCCAAAAACAGCCCCTAATGTAGCGTTTTGGCTAGGCCGTAGCCGCGGACCGATCAACACCGTAGCCACGGACCTTTAGGTCCATGTCGCGCCTCGGGCTGGGCAAGACAGGAATCGAACCTGCAAGGGTGTTACCCCACCGGATTCTAAGTCCGGCGCGTCTGCCAGTTCCGCCACTTGCCCAGGCTAATTTTAAAAGGGTTCGCGGCTAATCGGTGCCATCCATCGCGCTTCTGCAATCATTCTTGTAACCAGATTTCCTGAAATAGCGCTAGGCGCGGTAGCTGACTCCAAGGTAGCTCAAGAAGACGCGGGTGAGTTCGCGGGCTAGTTCATCGTCATTCCGCGGGAGGCGCGGGTCCTCCATCTCGGGCAAGACATCGAGCACCACGATCTCCTGCAAGGCGGCTCCGAGGAGCATCAGCGCGAACGTGACCGCTTTTGCCGGATGCGGGTGCCGGATCTCCTTCCGCTTGAGCAACAAGAAGTCGGCGACACGCTGAACCGACCGCACCTCAACCTCGACAACCTTCTTCTTGAAGGCCGTGTCCGGGTGGGCCAAGATGAACTGGTGGATCGCGCGCAGCATCCGCGCGTTCTTGCGGTGGGCTGCAAGGCTCGTCTTCACGGCCATCTTGGCGAAGTCAGACAGCGACCCAAGCTTGGCAAGCTTCGGCGTCAGGACCGCCGCGTTCGCCGCCTCCAACCGCTGCACGAAATCCAGCACCGCACTTCGTATTAGGGCGTCCTTGTCGGGGAAGCGCCGGTACACCGAGCCCGCGGAAAGCCCGGCACGAGCGGCGACGCGCGGGACGGTCGCCGCTTCGAGCCCCTTTTCATTCAGGATCTCACGGGCTGCTCGCATCAGGCGCGCCTGAGATTCCTTGCTGCGCGCCTGCTGCGGTTCAAGGGTCTTTTTTCGGACCATCGCTGCTCAATCCAACGCTCTCGTCCATCGGGTCTTGACAGAACGTGAATGTAGGTTTACATTTACATTCATGGCAAGCACAATCCTTTCCGCTTCGAATGCCGCCCGGCACCCCTTACGCAGTCCTGCCTTCCGGCTGCTATGGATCGGCCGTACGGTCTCAAATCTCGGAGATCAATTCTACCTCGTCGCGCTGCCGTGGCTCGTTCTTCAACTGACCAACTCCAGCCTCGCGCTGGGCACGATCATGATGACGGCGACGATCCCCGTCGCCGTGCTCATGCTGGTGGGCGGAGCGGTCAGCGACCGTTTTTCGGCGCGCAAAATCTGGATGCTGACGACGTCTGCGCGCACGCTGTCCGTCACCTTAGTCGGCCTGCTCGTCTGGTTCCATGCGCTCCAGCTCTGGCACGTCTACGTGCTCGCGCTACTCTTTGGAGTCGCTGACGCCTTTGCGGCTCCCGCTGCTCAGACGTTCTTGCCCTCGCTTGTGGACCGGGAACAATTGCCGGCAGCAAACTCGGTCACGCAAATGACCCAGCAGCTTACGACCATCCTGGGTCCGGCACCGGCCGGGCTCGTCATCAGAGCGTTTGGCGTGGCTTGGGCATTTTTCATCGATGCATTTAGTTTTCTCTTCGTCATGGCCGCGCTCTGGCGGTTGCCTGACCCCCAACGCTCACAAACCGCCGCCAAGAAAGGACTGCTGCACTCCATCGCTGAGGGGCTGCACTACATCAACAGCGATGCTGCGTTGCGCTCGCTGCTCATCCTCGCGGCGGCGTTGAACTTCTGCCTTTCTGGGCCGATCTCGATAGGCTTGGCCTGGATCGCCAAACAGAACTTTGCGTCGCCCGTGGCATTCAGCATCTTTGTTTCAGCCGTGGCCCTCGGTTCGCTAATAGGCGCGGCTCTCGCTGGGCTCTATAAACCGCGCCGGCGTGGGGTCACGATGATCGTGGTGAGCGCGCTGATCGCGTTGTTCACCGGGCTTCTCGGTTTGCTGGCGCACGCGTGGCTCTTGGCAGTCGTTCTGCTGGCGATGGGCGCTGCGGCCGGCTTCTTGAACGTGCACATCATCGCTTGGTTCCAGCAGCGCGTTGAACGCGAAATGCTCGGCCGGGCGACCAGCGTGCTCATGTTTGCGGCCGTTGGACTCGCACCCGTTTCGCTGCTGCTCGCGGGTCTCGCAGTGAAATGGAACCTCACGGCGATGTTCGTCAGTTCCGCCGTCTTGATGTTCCTGGCTGCCGCCGTCGCAGCGTTGACAAAACCGGTTAGGGAAATTCAGTAATGCCGCCACTTGCCCACGCCTATATTGGATTTTCTCGGATTCGCCGCCAATGAGCCAATATTGCCGCCGCTACGTCTGCCGGCTCTTCCTGGTCCCATCGGACCCTAATAACACCTGAAATTGGAGGCAGGCTTGCATCTGTCGCCACGAAGCATTCGTAGACACCAGCGTCAACCGCGCGGTAGCCGAACTCAAAATCGCCGAATCTTCGAGATGCGCCGCTCGAATTCGTTGACCCGGCTACCTTTCCGATCTCCTCAAAGTAAGTTTTTATCCAAGCGTCCCGGCGGTCCGCCCACTCCAGGTCATCCAGCGATGGGAAATCTACGTTTTCCATGAACTGCTCTCAGTTCGGGGCGCTAGCCCTCGGCGTGATGCTCCACGCGTAGGAGATTGCGCACCGTGCCGTCCGGAGACGCATCGCGTGCCAGCAGATCGGCCCGGCGCCACTCCTCGTCGTCAGACACGACGCCCTGCAGCAAAAGCGTGTCCCCGACGGCATCGACGACGATAGGCCGCTCGCGCAGCCGGTCGTCTTGCCCCAAAGCCCGGCGCAGTTTTGCGATCGGCGAATGCGACTTCGCAATCATTTCGCGCACGGCCGCGAAGACTTGCTCGGTCACGCGCATCATGGTGCTCGCGCCGACGTAAACGGCCGCCGTAAGCCGGTCTTGATCGGAGCGCAGTACGCGGGCAAGACGTGCGGTGCCGTAGCGAAGCCGGCGCGCCATCTCCAACCTGCAGGCAGGCGGAGACGCGATCAGGCCGGCGACTGCTCCCAGGAGTGCCGCGGAAGCGATTCCGCTTGTAAGTCGAGTGTCCACTTGTCGCCCCCGTTTTGTTCGAGTGGTGCGTCGTGAGGGACTTGAACCCACAACCAACGGATTAAGAGTCCGCTGCTCTACCAATTGAGCTAACGACGCGCGCGGCGCATTTCGCCGAAGCGGATATTACTACATGCGCACGAATTGTACCCTTCGTTTCTTAGGAGGTCTAGCGATGATACGGAGTCTCGTTTTTGTCGTTGCTTTCGTCGCGTTTGCGTCGACGCTCGCACTGGCGGCCTCGGGTCCGCCGCCGACGCGCGTTGCAAGCGTCAGCGACACGTTCTTCGGCGCGGCAGTGGCTGACCCATATCGGTGGCTTGAGAACGATCGCTCGCCGCAGGTATCCGCGTGGATCGATGCGCAGAACAAATACGCCGACGGCGTGTTCGCTCGTTTCAAGGACCAGGCCGGCATCAACGCGCGACTTCGGCAGTTGGCGCTGACCGGACCACAGCAGTTCGGCGCCAAGGTGGTCGCGGGCAAGCTCTTCTCCTTGCGGGAGGTTCCGCCGCAAGCGCAGCCGGTGCTCGCCGTCCAAGCGTGGCCGCTCGGCGCCTTGCGAACGCTCGTGGACACCAATCCGGCGGGCGGGCTCGTGTCGATCGAAGGTTACTGGCCGTCACCGGACGGGCGCTATGTCGCGTATGCGACCCAAGAAGCCGGCGCCGAAGCGACGACGATGCACGTCGTGGAGGTCGGATCCGGTCGAATTCTGGCGGAGAGCCTGCCGCGCGTCGGGGGAGGCACGTCGACCGACGCGCTGGCTTGGGATGGCGACTCAAACGGCTTCGTCTACACGCACGTGCCGGCTCCGGGCAGCGTTCCAAAGGGACAAGAGTTCTTCAATTCGGTTCTTTTCCATCACAAACTTGGCTCTGCCGCGAGTGCTGATACGCTCGCGCTTGGCAAGGGCTTCTCGCCTGTGGCCGAGTGGAATGCGATGGACTCACCCGACGGTCGAGCCGCGGCGCTCGTGCACTACGGCGACGGCTCGTACTGCAACGTGTATCTGCGCGAAGGCGGACGCTGGGTCAAAGTCGTCGACGCTTCCGCGGGCGTGTTGGTGGGCGATGACGAGACGCGCGTCCTCACCGCTGCGTTCGTCGGCGACCGGCTATACGTCATCGAGACTACCGGGCACCCGCGCGGCGAGATCGTAGCGATCGATCCGCACGGAAAATCGCGCACGGTGCTCGCGCAAGGCGACTGGGCGGTGCGCGGGATCTATGCTATTCGCGGGGGCTTCCTGACCCGGGAGGTGTGGGGCCCCGCGTGGCGCGTGCGGCAGTTCACGGCGGCCGGCATGTTGGTGCGCACGGTCGCGCTGCCCTCGCGCGGCATCAGCGTGGGCACCATAGCGGCTGAGCCCGGAAGCTCCGCCGCGCTCATCGAGTACGCGGGCTGGACCACACCGGAGCGCTGGGTGCGCTACGATGCGCAAAGCGGCGCGCTCACGACGCTGTATCAGTTGAAGCCCGCGGCCGATTATTCGGACGTCGCCTTCACCGTGGAGTATGCGGTGTCGCGCGACGGCACGCGGGTGCCGTTCACGGTCCTCCACAAGCGCGGCGCCGCTGCGAATGCGACGGCACCGGGCATCCTCACGGCCTACGGCGGCTACGGGCTCGAACAGGGGCCCTTCTTCATCGGCTCCGCTCTGTTCTGGATCGAACGTGGCGGCGTCTACATCGTCGCCAACATCCGCGGCGGCGGCGAACTCGGTGAAGCGTGGCACTTGGGCGGCAATCTCACGCACAAGCAGAACGACTACGACGACTTTGCGGCGGTCGCTCAAAAGGCGATTTCTTCGGGATGGGTGGCGCCCGGACGGCTGGGCATCGTCGGCGGCAGCAACGGCGGCTTGCTGATGGGCGCAGCGTTGACGCAGCATCCGGAGCTTTACCGCGCCGTGGCGAGCTTCGCCGGGATCTACGACATGCTGCGCGTCGAGCTCACGCCTAATGGACGCTTCAACGTCAGCGAGTACGGCACCGTGCAGAACAAGGATCTCTTCGACGCGTTGTATGGCTACTCGCCGTATCATCACGTGACGGCGGGCACGAAGTATCCGGCCGTGATGATGGTGACCGGTGAGAACGATCCGCGCGTCGCGCCGTGGCAGTCAAGAAAGATGATCGCGCGATTGCAGGCGGCGAACGCGGGCGCCAATCCGATCGTGCTGCTGACGCGCCGCGCGGCTGGCCACGGCATCGGCGCATCGTTCAGCCAGCGGCTCGGCGACCGCTCGGCGCAATACATTTTCTTCGCGAATGAGCTTGGTCTGCCGATGAAGTGATGTGCCCCGCCCGAGACTTGAACTCGGAACCACCCGGTTAAAAGCCGGATGCTCTACCGTTGAGCTAACGGGGCAGCTTGACCGCGCCTGGGGGGACTCGAACCCTCAACCGCCAGATTCGAAGTCTGGAACTCTATCCAATTGAGCTACAGGCGCAGGGGGAATGGGGTGAATGACGGGGGTCGAACCCGCGACCTTCGGCGCCACAGGCCGACGCTCTAACCAACTGAGCTACACTCACCGCGCTGCGACTTTCTATTCCTCCTCGTACTTTCGGGCTCCCGCCTTGTATCGGCGCTGTTGTGCCGTCCTTCGTCGGTGGCAGTTCGCGCAACGTACTTCGCATTTGGCCATCTCCTCCTCGATAAGTTCCCAAGAGTCACCGTGTCCGACCAAGACGGCTACGCTCTCCAGCTTCAATCCTCTGACGTGGTCGAACTCGAGGACGACGGGATCCGATTCACCGCAATCGACGCAAGGGTGAGAGGAAAGGTACGCATCGACCTTCTGTTGGTTTCGCAACCGGTAGCGCCGCATGTTCCGACGTCTGTGCCCGTTGTACCGGGCCGCGTTGGCTCGATAGTAGCACCGTTGATACTCCTCTTGGCAGGGCTTGCAGTAGCTTCGTAGTCTTGACGCCCTGGGACTTCGCGTATCAAACCGGTCACTCGGCAATAGCTGCGAGCACCGTGGGCAACGTTTCCACATGCGCGTATTATCACGCGCGATGCAGAATTGTCTAATTCTTATACGTTGCCGCTCTACACGCCGGCGGGGTGCCACACCGTTTTGATTTCCATGAACGCTTCGATCCAGCGCGGGCTTTGCGAAGCGTCGCCGAACCAGAACTTGCGATCGCGCGTGCCGCTGCGACGCACGCGCTTGACGCTCTCGCACGCGGCCACATGAGCGCGCTCCGCTAGGCCTGAGTCCGCCGTCCAGATGTCCAATGCATTCACATCGAAATGCGCCGCCACGTGCGGCAGCAGTTCCGCCGGCTCGCCCGTCAGGATATTCAACACGCCCTTGGGCATATCGCTCGTGGCCGCTGCTTCAGCGAAGGCGATGGCGCTCAGCGGGTCTGACGATGGGGCGAGCGCGACGACCACGTTGCCGCCGCTCAAGGGAGGGATCACCGTTGATACCAGGCCGAGCAGCGAGGGCTGCGCGGGCGCGAGCACGCCCACGACCCCGGTGGGCTCAGGGCTGCTGACGTTGAAATGCGGGCCCGCCACCGGATTCTTGGTGGACAGCACTTGTTCGATCTTGTCGCACCAGCCCGCGTACCAGATCGCGCGATCGACCGCGGCTTCGAATTCGCGCGCTGCCTCTCGCGCCGTCGCGCCTCCGCTCAGAAGCACGTCCACGAATTGCTCGCGTCGCGACTCCATCATCTCGGCGAGACGATAGATGATCTGTCCGCGGTTGTAGGCGGTCCGGCCGCGCCAGCCGGCCCACGCTCCACGCGCGGCTCGCACCGCATCGCGCACATCTTTCCGCGTGGCGCGCGCGACGTGATGCGTGCCGTCGCGCCGCGCAATCGCCATCGTTCGGCCTGATTCCGAACGCGCGAACTCGCCGCCGACGAACAGCTTGTAGGTCTTGCGAACCGGCAGGCGCGCGGGCTTCACGTCAGCTCCAGATACGGAAGCAAGCCGTGGCGGCCGCCCTCGCGACCGAAGCCGCTCTCTTTGTAGCCGCCGAATGGCGACGTTGGATCGAATTTGTTGAACGTGTTCGCCCACACGACCCCGGCGCGAAGCTGCGAGGTGATCTTGAAATTCTTGCTGCCTTTGTCGGTCCACACCCCGGCGGAGAGGCCGTAGCGCGTGTTGTTCGCCTTGTCCACCGCTTCTTCGGGAGTGCGAAACGTCATGACCGAAAGCACGGGGCCGAAGATCTCTTCTTGGGCGATGCGATGCGAGAGCGCAACCCCGGTGAAGAACGTCGGACGGAACCAGTAGCCGCGCGCGGGCAAGGCGCACTCGGTCTGAAAACGCCGGCAGCCGTCCTGGTCGCCGCTGGCCGCCAATTCCTCGATCTTCTTCAACTGCTGTTTCGAATTGATCGCGCCGATGTCGGTGTTCTTGTCGAGCGGGTCGCCGACGCGCAGGCTCTGCATGCGCCGGTGCAGTTTCTCCACCACGGCTTCGTGCACGGATTCTTGAACGAGCAGCCGGGACCCGGCGCAGCACACGTGGCCCTGGTTGAAAAAGATGCCGTTGATGATGCCCTCGACGGCCTGATCGATCGCCGCGTCGTCGAACACGATGTTGGCCGCCTTGCCGCCGAGTTCCAACGTGACGTGCCGGTTGCGCTTCGCGCACGCCTTTGCGATGATCTTGCCGACTTCGGTCGATCCCGTGAAAGCGATCTTGTCCAACGCCGGGTGGTTGACGAGCGCGCTCCCCGTAGGGCCGGGACCGGTCAAGATGTTCACCACGCCGGGAGGCAGGTCGGCCTGCTCGATGATCTCCGCCAGGAGCAGCGCGGTGAGCGGCGTCGTCTCCGCCGGTTTGAGCACGACCGTGTTCCCGCACGCGATCGCCGGGGCGATCTTCCACGCCGCCATGAGCACAGGAAAGTTCCATGGGATGATCTGGCCGGCGACGCCCAACGGGCGCGGCACGGCGTTAGGAAAGGCCCAGTCCAGTTTGTCGGCCCAGCCCGCGTAGTAGAAAAAGTGCGCGGCGGCCAGGGGAATGTCGACGTCGCGAGACTCCTTGATCGGTTTGCCGCCGTCCATCGATTCGAGCACCGCGAGCTCGCGGCTGCGCTCGGTGATCGCGCGCGCGATGCGATAGATGTATTTCGCGCGAGCCGCCGGTGCGAGGCGGCGCCAGTAGCGATCGTATGCGTGGCGCGCGGCTTTCACGGCGCGATCCACATCTTCCGGATCGCCTAGCGCGATGTCGGCAAGCTTCTCCTCGGTCGCGGGGTTGATCGTCGCGAAGTACTTGCGCGAATGGGGCGCCAGCCATTTGCCGCCGATGAAGAGGCCGTAGCGGGAGCGCAACTTGATGTAGTCGTGCGCTTCGGGGGCTGGCGCATACTCCCAGCCCTTCGCCAGCTCGGCTTTAGTCGCGCGTGTAATAGTCTTCACTCTGGTAACTTCCGGAGCGCTGCTTGTGGAGTTGCATCAGCACGTCGTTGAGCAGCGAACTCGCACCGATGCGGAACAGGTTCGGGGTGAGCCAATCATCACCCAGGGTTTCCTTCACCACGACGAGGTATTGCAAGGCTTGTTTCGATGCGCGGATGCCGCCGGCAACCTTGACTCCGACCCTGCGCCCCGTTCGCGCTTCGAAATCGCGCACCGCCTCGAGCATCACCAAGGTGACCGGAAGCGTCGCCGACGGCATCACTTTGCCGGTCGAGGTCTTGATGAAGTCGGCGCCCGCCTCCATCGCGAGCAGACTGGCCCGGCGCACGTTGTCGTAGGTCTCGAGCTCGCCGGTCTCCAGAATAACTTTCAGGAGCGCGCCCCCGCATGCGACCTTCACGGCCGCGATCTCTTCCGCGACTTGCGCGTAATGACCGGCCAGGAACGCGCCGCGATCGATCACCATGTCCACTTCGTCGGCGCCGAGGGCCACGACATCGCGAGTCTCCGCCAATTTTACGTCGAGCGGCGCCTGGCCGCTTGGAAACGCCGTCGCGACGGAGGCAACCCGCACGCCGGAGCCTTGCAGCGCTTTCTTCGCGGCCGGCACGAGGTTTGGATAGACGCACACCGCGGCCACCGAGGGGACGCTTGCGTAATCGGGGTCCGGCCGCACCGCCTTGCGGCAGAGTTGGAGAACGCGTCCGGGGGTGTCCTTGCCCTCGAGCGTGGTGAGATCCGTCATGGATATCGCGAGATGCAGGCCCGTGATCTTGGCGGAGGTCTTGATGCTGCGCGTCGCGAGACTTGCGGCCCGCTCTTCCACACCGACGGCATCGATGGTGGTGTTCAGCATACTCCGTTCCTGCTCTCCAAAACACGCGGGACCTTCCCTGCACGGGCTTGAACCCCCTTATCGCACACGGATCCATGCCGGTCAGGGCGCAAGGAGCCGCTATGCTCGCCCCGCTCGTGTTCGCACTCGCACTCGATGCTACGCCCGCACCTCTTGCAGCAGCGCCGTATCGGACGGTCGTGTTCAAAGTGGCGTTCGCGCGCCGTCAAGAACTGACGACGGAGACGTACGGCGGCTTGGTGTCGCAGCCGGCCGCCAGCAATACGTCTGGAGGCTACGGCGGATCCGGACCCGTCATGCCTTCCATCTACGAACCGGCGCCCAGCGCTAAGACCGCGATGACGTTGGACGACGGCACGCTCAAGGTCGAGTTTTTCAACGTGCGCGATGGTCCCGTATCGGTTCGCATCACGGAGAATCTGCGCTCGCATTCCGGACCCAACGTGTTCACGGGCTTCGTGACGTCCGAGGGCGTGCCGCTTTTCAACGGCCAAGATTTCAGCGTCCTTGAACGCTTGACGCTTCCGTTCTTCGGCCGGGCTTTTGGCGGCGGCCGATCGTTCTCGCCCGGCACCCGGTTCGATCTCAACATCCGCACGGAGGCCGCGAACGTGGTCAGCCTCTTCACCGTCACCGGCGTCGCCGGCTCGGCGGTGCTGCTCGACGAACTACAGACTGTTTCGGTGACCGCGGCGCGCGGCATGGATCTCGTCACGCGCGGCAAGGTGAGGTATGACCCAGCCCAGCAGGCGCCGCTGTCAGGCGACTTCGAGGAGCGGGCCTCGCGAAGCACTGCGGAGTCGACGAACCAGATCGTCACGAGCGTGCATTTCGAACGCATTTCCGATTCGATCAACAGCTGAGGTGCGAACATGATCGTGCCATTTGTTTTCGCGATTGCTCTGAATGCGACGCCCGCCCCGGCGCCCGCGGGGGCGACTCAACCACTGCGAGAAGTGGTGTATAAAGTGTCGTTCTTCCGGAGGCAGGAAGTCGCTGTCGAGCACTATGGCGGCGCGATGCCCAATCCGATTCCCGGCGGCCCGGTCATCTTCGATCCCAATCCGACGTCCAATCGCAAGTTTTCGCGCGACGACGGCACGGTGACCGTGGATATCATGGGCATCCAGAACGATAATCTGCTGGTGCGCGTCGTCGAAGCCTTGCACGGCAGGAGCACGCCCGCGACCTTCGACCTGATCGTGGCGCCGAACGGCGTGACGAATTTCGGCGATATGGACGTCAGCATCTGCAGCCGTTACCTCATGCCGTTCTTCGGCAGGCTGTTCGGAGGAGGCGGCCGGTCGTTCGATCAGGGGTCGAAATGGGAGGTCGAGTCGCGCAACGATGTCGTGGATGTCATCGACGACTACACGGTTTCGAAAGCGGAAGGTTCGACCGTGCTCTTGGACGAGCTGCAGCAGGTGAAGCTCAAGTCTGCGCGCGGGATGAACCTCACCACGCGCGGCAGCATCAGATACAGTCCCGCGCTTCTCGTGCCGATCTCCGGCACGCTCCAAGAGCGGGGAATGGCGAGTTCGGCGGACGGAGCCAACTCGATCACCACGGATCTCACCTTCGAGCGCCTCTCAGACTCGTTCGCCAAGGCTTCTCAATAGCGCGCACCCGGCGGCGGTTGAAGCGACCGCATGAAGGCTTGCGTCGCGGTCCACCAGCCGGTTGAGTTGTCCCAATCGAACTTGCTCGAGCCCCACAGGACGATGCCGTCCGCGTCGCGGCGCGCGTTATCGAGTTGGAATTTCCAGTATGACGAATCCACCCACTGGAATTGCTTCGGCGTGTTGTCGTGATATTGGGGCCAGAGATAGAAGTACACGGGCTTGCCGGGTCCTAGGTCGCGCGCTTCGTCGGCCTCTTGTTTTGCGCGCTGGGCCCACTTCGCCCTATCGTCGTCGAAAGTGTACATGGGCGGGAAGAACGCGTCGACGTGCTTGGCTAGTTCGCGCGCAAGCGGCAGATCGACGGCCGGGACCTTGGTCAAAGTCTCGCTACCGTAGAAACCGATGACCTTGCCCGGCGCGTCCTCGTGCGCCCAGTCGGCGAGGGTGGCAAGCGTTTCCATGTTGGCTTTGGCGTTTGGACCCTTCACCGGCAAGAGCTCGATGTCGATGACCAAGGGTCCGGGGTTCTTGTTGTGGCTGCGCACGAGTTTGCGGTAGGCGTTTCGGTCCGGCAGTTTGCCTTCGTTTGTGTGATGCGGCCAGATGGAGCCCTCGTAGAGGATGTTGGAGATGATCAGGCCGTCTCCGGTCGTGTCGAGTTTTCCGCGGAAGAACATGTTGTCGTAGACCGGGAACGGGCGGATCGGAAGGTCGGCGATCGCCTTCTGGGCAGGCGCGAAGGAGCCGATGAGAGCAGCAAGACCAAGCAACGCAAGCGCAAAGCGAAATTTCATTGCGAGTTCCCCTCTTGCTTAGTCTAGCAGCGGGCCGTCCGAATCGCGACCGGCGGCGGTGGTTTACTCAGCCGTTACCGCGCCAGGGCGTCAGGCGCGGAATCCAGCGTGGCACGTTGTCGCAGAAGCGGCGGTATTCGGCCCCGAAGGTTCTCTGCAGAGTGGGCTCCTCGTAGAGCCGGACGAACAGGTGGGCCACGATCCAGACACAGATGCCGTAGACGAGCAGGCGAGGATCGCCGAAAAGCAAGCCCTGGCCCACGATCAACGCCAAACCGGCGAGGTACATCGGGTTTCTGACGAAGCGGTATAGACCGGAGACCACGAGGTGCCGAGTCGGCAAGATCGGCGCCGGCGTGCCGATGCCCTGCAGCGCGAAACGCGCGAATGAATCGAGCAGAACGTACAAGCCGATCGCGATCAGAATGCCCCCGATATACGGAATCGCTTCGACCCCAAGTAACGGCGGCTGCCGATGCCATCGCGAGATCCACCACGGAACGAAACCCACTACGGTTCCCGGTGCGATGACTAGGAACACGAGCGATCCGAGAATGGTTGTCACGCGTGTCAGCGAGGTTGCACCGTTTGAAAATGCGCGCCCGGCGGGACTCGAACCCACGACAAAACCCGCTTAGAAGGCGGGTGCTCTATCCATCTGAGCTACGGGCGCACGAAAAATCGGGCGGACAGGGATTGAACCTGCGAACCTCTCGGCCCCAAACCGAGCGCTCTACCAAGCTGAGCTACCGCCCGTAGTGGGATTTCACTTCCCTTATCCGCAACTCGAGTCCCGCCTCCCATCCAAATTGCTTCGCCGTTTTTCGGCGATGACAATTCGCGCACCTTACCTCGCACTTCTCCATTTCCGCCAAAACGCGTTCCCATCTCACGGCCTGTGCCGCCAAGCGGCTGACCGACGAAACTTTGTCAGGCCGCACGTGGTCGAACTCAAGCACTCTCAGGTCGGACTCACCACAGTCGACACAAGGGTGCGCTAGTAAGTACGCTGTGATGAGCTCCCGATTTCGAGATCTGTATCGTTTCGAGTTCCTATGGACTAGCCGCTGGTGGTTCTCGGAATACTTGTGATAGTTCTCTCGTTGGTACGCTAGCTTGCACGGAAAGCAGTAGGCGTTTCTGGAGTAGCCATTCCGTCGCCGAAGAGGGAACTCTCGGAGCAGTTTGCTCTGTTTGCACCTGGCGCATTTCTTGACAAGCGAGAGTTGATCCATGTAAACGATATCACGCACGCGCGTGAACATGTCTAATCCGTTTTGTGTTTTATTGGAACTTTTGTAGCAGTGCGCGCACCGCGTTGCCCCGATGCGATACGGCGTTCTTCTTCTCACCGTCGGTCTCGCCAAACGTGCACGCGAACGGCGGATAGAAAAAGATCGGATCGTAGCCGAATCCCGCAGTGCCGCGCGGTGCGTCGGCGATCAAACCTTCGACCTCGCCGCTCGCGATCAGAGGTTCGTGGTCTGGTACGACAAGCGCGCACACGCACACATAGCGCGCGCGGCGCTTCGAGCTTGGAATCGAACCAAGCCGGCGCAAGAGGTCGGCGTTGCGCTGCTCCGGGGTCGAATCCGGCGAAGGCGTTCTCGCAGATCGTATGCCCGGGTCCCAATCCAGGTCTTCTACTTCAATCCCGGAGTCGTCGGCAAGCGCCGGACCGCCGCGCACTTGCGCCAACGCGCGGGCCTTGAGCACTGCGTTCTCTTCATACGTTTCGAAGCGTTCGTCGACATCGGGATACTCGTCACCCGCCAGCACCAAGAGCGGCAGCCGGTCGCCCCACACAGCCGCGATCTCCCGAAACTTGTCGGCGTTGCGCGTCGCGACTGCGATAGCCACCCGCGGATCGAGCCGCAGCGTCAAGACTAGCCGCCGCTGCGTTCCAACTGCAGCACGGCCATGAACGCCTCTTGAGGCAGCTCGACGTTGCCCACCTGTTTCATGCGCCGCTTGCCTTCTTTCTGTTTCTCCAGCAGCTTGCGCTTGCGCGTGATGTCGCCCCCGTAGCACTTGGCGAGCACGTTCTTGCGCATCGCCTTGACGGTCTCGCGCGCGACGACTTTGTTGCCGATCGCGGCTTGGATCGGCACGTCGAACATCTGCCGCGGGATCACTTCCTTCAACTTCTCGGCCAGCAAGCGGCCCCACAGGGGCGCCTTGTCACGATGGATGATGAACGACAGCGCGTCGACCGACTCGCCGTTCAACAGGATATCGAGCTTCACCAAATCGCCCTCGCGGTAACCGATGAGCTCGTAATCCAAACTCGCATAGCCCTTCGTGCGCGACTTCAGATGATCGAAGAAGTCGATGATCACCTCGGCCAGCGGCATCTCGTACTGGAAGATCACGCGCTGGGGCGAGATGTAGTCCATCGACAGCATGGTACCGCGCCTGCTTTGGCACAGATCCATGATCGGCCCGATATACTCCGCCGGCGAGATGATGGAGCAGCGCACGAACGGCTCCTGCAGACTCGCGATCTCGGGCGGCGCCGGCAGTTTCGCCGGGTTGTCGATCGTCATCTCCACACCGGCATTTGTGCGTACGTGGTACACGACCGACGGCGACGTCGCGATAAGCGACAGCCCATACTCGCGCTCGAGCCGCTCCTGCACGATCTCCATGTGCAGCAGCCCGAGGAAACCGCAGCGGAAGCCGAACCCCAGCGCGATCGAGGACTCCGGCTCGTACGACAGCGACGCGTCGTTCAGCTTCAACTTCTCCAGCGCGTCGCGCAGGTCGCCGTAGTGCACTCCCTCATTCGGATACAGCCCGCAGTACACCATCGGCGTCACCTTACGGTAGCCGGGCAGCGGCACGTGCGCCGGTGAATTCGCGTCGGTCAGCGTATCGCCGACCGCGATCTCGGACAGCGACTTGACGTTGGCGATCACGTAGCCCACCTCGCCGAGATCCAGCATCTCCGCGGGGCGCATCTCCGGCTGGAACGTACCGACCTCCATGACCTCGAAAACGCGATCGCTCACCATCGAGCGGATCTTCATACCCGAGCGCAGCGCTCCATCCACCACGCGCACGTAACAGATCACGCCTCGATACGCATCGTAGTGCGAGTCGAAGACCAGCGCCCGCAGGTGCTCGGCCGAGCCCTTCGGCGGCGGCACGTAGCGCACGATCGCCTCGAGGATCTCCTCGATCCCGATGCCTTCCTTCGCCGACGCCTTGATGGCGCGCGACGCCTCGATCACCAACGTCTCCTCCACATCGCGAATCACCGCATCGGGATTCGCCGAAGGCAAGTCGATCTTATTGATGACCGGGATGATCTCGAGCTTCGCCTCATCCGCCAAGTAATAGTTCGCGAGCGTCTGCGCTTCGATGCCCTGCGCTGCGTCGATCACCAGCAGCGCCCCCTCGCACGCCGACATTGAACGCGACACCTCGTACGAAAAATCCACGTGCCCGGGCGTGTCGATCAGGTTCAATTCATAGGTCTCGCCGTCGCGAGCCTGATATTGCAGGGTGACCGGATGCGCTTTGATCGTGATGCCGCGCTCGCGCTCGAGATCCATCGAGTCGAGCACCTGATCCGTCATATCGCGCGCGGCCAGCGTGCCGGTGATCTCCAGCAGCCGGTCGGACAAGGTCGTCTTGCCATGATCGATGTGAGCGGTGATGCAGAAATTGCGCACGCGTGCGTTCGTGCGCGAGACGGCTACGCGATGGGACATGCGCACACTGGATGGGCGGCGTTAGGCACACCGCAGGCGTTCGCCGAACGGCGTCGCGATTCCGGGGCTTGAGGTTTACGAGCTGATCTGGGGAAGTTGCGGCAGGACGCTGCCCGACAAGAACGGCTCGGGATTCACCGGGGTTCCGTTCAGCAAGACCTCGTAGTGGACGTGCGGTCCTGTCGCGAAGCCGGTTGAGCCGACGCGCGCTATGAGCTCGCCCTTATGCACGCTCTGCCCGGCGCTCACGAGCAACTCGGTGTTGTGACCGTACCACGTGACGTAGCCGTTGCCATGGTCGATCTCGACCTTCTCGCCATACCCAGAATCCCAGCCGGCCAGGATGACGGTACCGGATGCGGTGGCGTACACCGGTGCGCCGTAGTCGTTGACGATATCGACGCCGGGGTGGAACTCGCGATCCGGGTAGCTCCGATAGCAGAAACAACCCGTGATGCTTCCCTCGGTCGGCCAGATGGACGGCATCGCGTCGAGCGCGCGCTGCCGGGCCATCGCCTCTTCGCGCCGAGCCTCGGCCAAAGCAAGCGCCTTGCCCTTGAGCACCAGCGCGTCCGAATAGGTGTGGTCCAGCTCGATCGCGAGCACCGACATCTGCGCTGACTCGCTCGCAAACGTCACCGTGCTGTCCTGGTAGGCGCGGGCCAGCGCGACCACTTGTGCCCACAGCGTCGGCGAAGGCGGCGCGTGCATCGGCACTACAGCGACGGGTAGCGGCGCAACGGCGACCGGCTCCGGCGCAAGCATCGCAAACGGTTTGGCTTGCTTCGCCGTTCCGACCGGCGGGTGGGGCGCGGGAGTGGCCGTCAGGCGGCGGATGACCTGATTCTCATGCTGGATCTGGTGCAGCTGGCGCCACATATAGTTGGTCTGGTTCGAGAAATTGACCAACTGCTGACGCTGAGACGTCGTCACCTTCTGGAGCGCCTTCACCTGCGCTTCAGCGGCGCGCACCTGCACTTCATGATCGAAGAACAGCGCCGCGACGACAGCCAGCACGCAGGTCAGCCCGATTGCCACATGACGGTGCGTCACTTCGAGCTTGTACACGGATGCGGCGTCATGCGGAATGATCTTGATGACGATACGCTTATCCGGCGATAACAATCCCTTCGGCACCCATCTCCCCCTATTTTTTCGATTTAGAAGCGGTCACGGCGATCTCGAGCGCGCGCTGTTCCTCAGCGCTGACCTCTTTGTCGGCGGCGAAGTTCCGGACGGCCTTCGCATACGTCCGCACTTCTTCGCGCGAATAGATGCTCGAAATCAAAAAACCATTACCGCGCCCATCGATCGCGGCCAAAGCATATGAGAGTTCTGATCCGACGTCCGGGAATGCGTTGAAGCGCACGAACCCGACGTGTTGCAGGGCGTCTGCGGAAGCCGCCTCAAGGGCAGCCATCCGGTCGCGCAGCGCTCCAAGGCTCTCCGTGTTGTTTTCCGGGCCCGTCTCAGATACGGTGTCCCCGGAAGATCGGAACCTCGGCCGCGCGACGGCCCAGTGGTAGATCGCCGTTACGGCGATGGAGCATGCGGCGCATAAAGCTACGATAAGAAAGATTGCCGCAGTGCTCAACCCAGCCCCTAAAGACGTGCTAACGTCATTCACGGGACAGGCACCACCCTGCCTTCGCAACCAAGCATACCACTCCTCCCTCTAACGCGCCTGTGACCGTCATCCAAGTGTCCCACCAAAGCCTCACCAGCCTTATGAAAATAAAAAGGCGGGGGAGCTTTTGCCCCGAGCTGGCCGCGGCACTCGAAAGGTCCCACACGCCGCTGCTACCTTCCGGTCCTGACGGGGTTAGCGGGTTTTCGTCGCGCGGGGCCCGGGGCTCGGCATGGTTACAGCCGTGCGGCTACAGGTTCCTTGCAAATGGCGGAGAGGGAGGGATTCGAACCCTCGAGACGGTTTTAGCGCCTACACGATTTCCAGTCGTGCCTGATCGACCACTCCAGCACCTCTCCCCCAGTGGCCAAGCACGTCAAGTTCAAGCGCGCACCCAGCCATCCATGCTCTTTTATCTCGACATGAACGTCAGGCTGGCTTGCGCGAGTACCCCGTTTCCGATCAGCCGCAGCCGGCCGGACGGCGTGTAACCTGGGCATGCCGGCACTAGGCCGAGCACGTAATACAGATCGATGGTGTGCTGCCCCGGGGCCGGCGCGGTCGCAGTCACGCCTCCATTGATCGTTTGTCCGAGGTTGAACGAGGTGATGGGCTGACAGTAGTTGAGCAGCACGCCATCGAGTTTAGCCGCGACCGCGGTGCTGGCGTTGGGCCCAAATGTCTTCCAATTGTCGGTGAGCGAGTAGTTCAGCGTGAACGGTTGCCCAGAGCTTGGAGCCCACGAATTGATGCCGGTGATCGTCAGCGTGAAAGCGCCGGGAGGCGGCGGGCTGAATTGCGCCCCGAGAGGCGCCGGCGTCGGCGTCGGCGTCGCAGCGATGCAGCTGGAACAGAAAAGGATCTTGGGCGAGCCCGTTATCGTGAATGGGACCGCAGGAGCCATCAGCCCAACCCCATTAGAAAAGATGAGCGTCACGAAGATGTTGTGCTTCCCCGGCGCGCCGCTCACGGTGATGCTCGGCGGGTTTTGCGTGTTCTGCCCAAAACCCACGCTGACGTTGTTGCATCGGCTCACCGGAACGGTCGCGACCACAGTCGTGTTGTCCACGGTGATCTCGAAATGGTCGGGCGTTGCGCCGTTGGGCCAGGGATGCGGGTCGAAGCCGCACGCCCAGAGCATGATCTTCGTGCCGCTCGGCCCCTGATCCGGAAAGATGACCGCGTTTGCCTTTGGCCCGGACGCGAGCGATGGCCCGGCGACCACGCCGAGGAATACGGCGAGCGTTATCCCGATAACGGAGCGATTCATCGACCTCTCCTTAAATGCGCACCCGCGCGGGGCCAACGCTAAAGCCGCACCACGGCACCCAGCCGCCGTGCGCGCCTCCGAGCGCCTTGCTCGACCAACGCCACGACGCCCCACGAGCGCGCAGCGTCGCGACCGAAAAGGTCGCCTTCCAGGCCGGCGGTTTCAGCGCTCCGACGCCGGGGTAGTCCTGCCATCCCGCGCTCGCGAGATACTGGAGCAGCAATTCGGCGGATGTCTCGCCCGCCGACGGGGTGACCGAAAGCAAAACCGCATCGCCGGATACCGGATTCGCGCACTCCAGATACGAGAGACTCGGCCCTTCGGAGGTCAACGCCATCCCGCTGAGCGCCTTCGGGTTGATCTTGAATTGATCGAGGGCGACCAATACGTGGCCGCCGCTGATGCCGAGCGCGATCAGCGGGTACTGTTTATTGGCCGGGTCTTGCAGCACGATCGCGCTCAAGATATCCAGCTGGTGCTTCCACGAGTCCAAGAAATGGCTTGCCGTCACGGCGCTCGTGAGCAGGGCACCGAAATTAGCGACGGTGCCGTGCGGCTGAGGCTGCGCCTGCAGCGAGAAACCGGGTGCCGGTGCGACTGATCCTGCGCCGCCGACAATAGTGAACGGTGTGTTGCTGACGTCGATCTCGAGCCCGATCTCCATGTCGAACGTCGCTGCATAGGTAGCGCTCGGCGGCACGAGTTTCGGGTTCGCGGGATAATGCGAGCTTTGAACTTTTGCGCCGTGCAGGACATACTTCACACCCACGCGGTTTCCGGTCAACGCCTTGGCGCGCATCTCCCCGCTTGGCGGAAACGAGCATGTGAAGAAATCCTGCTGACTCGGCATCGCATAGCCGCTTCCATTCAACTGCTGCCAAATGGACGTGCACACGCCGGCGCGAGCCGTGTTCCAAAACCCATCGAGCTGCGTCTTCAACGCCGAATCGTAGTTCACGAAGGTGGTCCCGCCGCGCGTGAATCGGATGCCGCCAGCGAAATCGTCGATATCGCCGTCGCCATCGGCGGATGCGATGCCCGGCAGCAACAACAGCCCGGCGGCGAGCACAGCCCGAACGAGTCTGACCACGTACGATTGTCCCCCGTTACGGCGGTAACGCACACCGGGGTCTTTAGGTTCCTTGGTCACGCATGGCGGAGAGGGTGGGATTCGAACCCACGAACGGGTTTAACCGTTACTCGCTTTCGAGGCGAGCGCTATCGACCAGCTCTGCCACCTCTCCATAGTTGACCTTCAAAGAGGGCCTCGGCCGCCCCTTTGCCGATCGTCGCGGGTCAAAGCTCGTCCGCGCGACGGTCTCTAAAAAATGCACGCAGCATCTCTGCAGCTTCCTCTTCCATCACGCCGCGCTCGACCGCGACGCGGTGGTTCAGTCGCGGATCATCGCACACGTTGAGCACCGATCCGGCTCCACCGCCCTTGGGATCCGCGCATGCGAAGACGATGCGATCGATCCGCGCGGCCACGCATGCGGCGGCGCACATGACGCAGGGTTCTTTGGTGACGTACATCGTCGCACCCGACAAGCGCCACCCGCCGCGATGCGCCGATGCTTGGCGCAGTGCGACCATCTCGGCGTGCGCCGTCGGATCGTGATTGGCTTCCTTTTGATTGAACCCGACCGACACGATCTTGCCGTCGATGACCAGCACGGCGCCGACAGGCACGTCGCCGTGGCGCTGCGCGGTCTCGGCAAGTTCCAAGGCCTTACGCATGAAGCCGGTGTCGGTGGAAGTCGTGACGCTCATCGTCTCCGTGTTTCGACAGTACCGCGCGCCCGAGTGGGCTCGAACCACCAACCTTCGGCTTCGGAGGCCGACACTCTATCCAATTGAGCTACGGGCGCATTATGCATTCGCGACGCGTGGTTCACCTCAAGAAAAAGCGTGTGCCTCGGGCAAGACTCGAACTTGCGACCAAGGGCTTATGAGTCCCCTGCTCTACCTCTGAGCTACCGAGGCCCGCTCCGGGGCTAAAGCCCCGGCACTACACCCGAGCTCCGCTCGGGTCGCTACATTCGTTCCGGGGCTAAAGCCCCGGCACTACACCCGAGCTCCGCTCGGGTCGCTACATTCTTTCCGGGGAAGCCCCGGCACTACACCCGAGCTCCGCTCGGGTCGCTACATTCTTTCCGGGGCTAAAGCCCCGGCACTACACTCGAGCTTCGCTCGAGTCGCTACATTCGTTCGACTAGCAAGACGTAGGTGCGGCCGCCGGGCGCTGCCGACGGCCGCAGTTGTTGCGATCGCGCTCGGAGGGACTCGAACCCCCGACCTCCAGATTCGTAGTCTGGCATTCTAATCCAGCTGAACTACGAGCGCACGCACTTGATGATTCGGAGAGAGAGGGATTCGAACCCTCGATAGCGCCTTTACAGCACTATAACGGTTTAGCAAACCGCCGCCTTCAGCCAACTCGGCCATCTCTCCGCGGGACGTTCGTCAGTGTACCACAGCCGCTGACCCGACTTCAAGCCGGAACGAGCGACGCGATCATCTCCGCCACGGCCTGCGCGGCGAACGGCTTGGCCAACCTGCGCGCGGCGACTCGCATCTGTTCGAGCGCCTCAGGATCGCCCAACAAGCGGTCCAACTCGTGCACCAACTCCTTCGACGTTTGCACCCGGATTCCGACGCCGCTGTCCTCAAGATAGCGCGTGTTACGCTCTTCTTGACCAGGCAGTGGCTTCAGCATCACGATCGGCAACTCGGCCGCCAACGATTCGGAACTCGTGAGACCGCCGGGCTTGCTGACCAAGACGTCCGCCGCGCGCATGTAATCGAAGACATTCGGCACGAAGCCGACGACGGTCATGGGGTGGCGCAGGGTGCGCGCGGTCGCCTTCAAGCGCCGTTCCAGCGCCGGGTTCTTGCCGACGACCACTACGGTTTGAAAATCGCAGCGCAAGCGATCCAAGCCGACGACTGATTTCTCGAGCGGGCCGATGCCGAGTCCGCCTCCCATGAGCAGCAGCGTGGTTCGATCGACGTCGATGCCGAGCCGCCGCCGCACCTCTCGTTTGGAAACGCTGCGCCCGAAGCGCGCATCCACCGGGATACCGGTGACGGCGATGCGGCCCTCGGGAACGCCGCGCGCGATGAGCATCTGACGCATGGCCGGCGTGGCCACGGCATAGCCGTCGATGTTGCGGTGGATCCAAAACGGATGCACGACGAAATCCGTGACGATGCCGACCACCGGAGGGGCGTCTGAAAACTCGCGTTTGTATTCGGCCATGACGCCGCACGGAAACGCATGCGTGCAGACCACGACGTCGGGCCGCATGGTCGAGACCAGCTGGCGCAGATTGACGGCGGTGTAGCGATGCAGCCATTTCTTGAACGACGACACCTTGGTCGCGCGCTCGGCTTGGTCGTAGACGAACTTGTACAACTGCGGCAGCACTTTGACGATGCCGATGTACCCGTTGCTCGCAACCTTGTGGAACACTTGAGACGCGTAGCGGTACGAGTCCACGACCTCGCAGCGCGTCTGAGAACTCTGCTCGCGCAGCGCAGCGCAGACCGCCTGGGCGGCTGCCGTGTGCCCCTCCCCCACGCTTGCCGACAGGAACAAGACGACCCGCTCTCGGCGTTCCGTCAACCCGTTCCCGTGCTTCATACGGAGCGCCACGCCAGACTCTATGAGCCGTTCTCCTTCGAACCGTCGGATGCTTGAGCGAGAAAATCGTTCAGGATCTCTTGGGCGAGCTTGTCATCGGGAAGCAGCGTACCGGTGTCGTCGGTGACGATGAACTCATCGAGCCCTTCGCTATAGCAAACCGCGTAGTTCGCCGCGCTGCCGGCTTCTTCGACGATACCGACGACTTCGAACTCGAATTCTTCGGGTGAGTCCAAAGCGCCCTCGCGCGAGGTCGCGACCACGATCTTGTCTTGCAGCTCGACGCGTTCAGCGCGCGCGTGTACCTCTTCGTGCATGTCGTTCCCCCCTTCAACGCACCCGCGTGAGCGCCCTAGTGCAAGCAGCGCTGCTCGGCCGCCTGCTGCTCGGCGAGCGTGTCGGAGAATTCATGGCGTCCTTTGCCGCAGTACACGTAGTACAGGTGGGTGGTGGGTCGCGGGTGGAGAGCCGCGAGGATCGAGCGCCTACCGGGGTTGGATATCGGCGTCGGCGGCAGGCCCACGTGCGTGTAGGTGTTATATGGGCTGTCCACCGCAAGATCGCGAAACGAAAGGGCGTACTTGTGCTTGGGCAATGCGTACTCGATGGTCGCGTCGACCTCCAGGGGCATCTTCCGCCGCAGCCGGTTGTAATACACGCCCGCCATGACCGGCCGTTCGGCGTCGGCTTTCGCCTCGCGCTCGATGATCGACGCGATCGTGACGATTTGCGGAAGGCTGTAGCCCAGCCGCTTCGCGGCGACGGCGTAGTCGCGGGGCAGCTCCCGCCCGAATTGCTCGGTCATGCGCGCAGCGATGTCTTCAGCGTTTGCCTCCAACGCGATTTGATAAGTTTCGGGATACAGAAAGCCCTCCAGCCCGTTGCTGTGCGCGGCGCCGAAGCGCACGCTTCGCGTCCGCACGACGTGCATGAAATCGGCGGCCGCGGGCAAGCGCATAGCCGAGAGCCGCTGCGCGATCTGCAGCGCCGTAAAGCCTTCCGGAATCGTGATCCAGGTGGTGGGCGGACGGCCGCCGCTTTCCAAAACGGCGGTGACCTCCGGCAGCGTTTCGCGCGCACTGAACGTATACTCGGCAGCGTTGATCCGCGTCGCCGTGCCGCGCCAGCGCAGATATGCGGACAGCAGCCGGGTCGAGCGCACCACGCCGTGTTCTTTCAAAAGCGAAGCGATCTGCGCTACGCCGCTGCCTCGCTCGACCATAAGCGTGACGCTTTGCGCGGGCAGCGAGCGGTCGCCATACACCAACCACGCGAGCGCCGCCGCGACGAGCAGTCCCAACGCTGCGGCGACGATGGCGATGATAAGGATCGCTCGCCGCATGTCAGCTGCCGTGCTTCGCTTGCGCCAGGTACGTCTGGAGGATCTCCACCGCGGCTAGCTGGTCCACGACTTCACGCCTCCGCGATGGCGATAGCTCCCCGCCAAGCAATTTCGCCTGCGCTGCGCCCGTGGTCAGCCGCTCGTCCACCTGCACGACGTCTCCCGCGAAGCGCGCGCGCAGCTCCGCGACGAACTTGTCCATTTTCTGCGCGGCCGGCCCGGCCGATCCGTCAAGCCGCATCGGGTTGCCCACGATGATGCGGCGCGCGCCGCGCGCTTGGGCCAGCTCCACGATGCGCTCGATGTCGCGCGCGCGACTCTCGTGCTTGAAGGTCAGAAGCGGCATCGCCGGCAGATCCGGGTGCTCGCTGATCGCGAGTCCGATGCGCACGCTGCCCACATCTACCCCGAGTAGCGCGTCGCTCACGCGCCCGCCGCCCGCTCCCGCACGTTTCGTCGAGCGCCGCGCGGTCGCGCGTGCACGTCGAGCACGGACAACGCCTTGGAGCGCCGCCCGAGTTGATACTCGACGAAGGGGCGCGTGCGGCTGCGCAGCGCCGCGATTTCGGGCCGAGCGGCTGCGAGCTGCAACGGCATGCCGCGCAATGCTTGAAGCATGCGTAGTTCGCTCGCGCTGACGCTGAAAGCGGTTCTGTCCGCGACCGCAGTGCCGTCTCGATCCGCCGCAACCCCGCCAAGACCGAGCGCGCAGCGCCGGCATACAAGCCCACCCGCCTGCGGAGAAAGCTTGCATCGCCCACCGGACAGCGGGCGTCGGCCGAGCGCGGAGCCGCAGCGCGCGCACGCTTCGAGTTCCGGAGCCAAGCCGAGCGCGCCCAACAATCGAAGATCGATCGCCGGCAGCATGGATGCCGTGGCCTCGCCTCGTTCGACGAGCGTCTGCAGCTCGCATAGCAAATCGTAGATCTCGGGCACGGCCATGTCCGGCTCGCACAGGCTGTCGATGACCTCTGCGACATACCCCACCGACGCGAAGACATCGGGGTCCACCAACTTATCCCAGGCGTTGGCTACGAGCGTGGCGCCGGTGATGATGTCCAAGTTGCGGCCCGTGTGCAGCGTCAAACGCGATCGCGCGAAGAAGTCGAGGCGGGCGCCGAACTTGCTGCGCGTGGCGCGCGAGCCTTTTGCCACTGCGCTCAACTTGCCGCGCTCGCGTGAAAACAAGGTGAGGATCCGATCGGCTTCGCCGAGCGGCCTCAAGCGCAGCACGAATGCTTCGACGCTGTACTCTTTCATCAGGGGTTGGGTTCGGACTCCGGGGCTAAAGCCCCGGCATTACAAAAAGGATTGGACTAGATTAAGAGCGGCCGGCGACTTCGAGGCGCTCTTCGGCTTCCGCGAACGTGTGCCCCGAGAACGGGGCGGGCATGAGAGCGCGCAAGTACGTCTTGACGTACGAGCCGTCTGGCCGGCAACGCAGCACCAGCATGTTTTCCGAGAACTCGGCCAGCACTTGGCGGCACGCTCCGCATGGCATCACGCCATCGGGATCATCCCCGGCGACGGCGATCGCCACGAACGAGCGGACCCCTGCAGCCGCGGCGGCGCCTACGGCGACTCGCTCCGCGCACATCGCCAGCCCATACGACGCGTTTTCGACATTGGCTCCGGTGAACACGCGACCGTCGGCGCCCAAGAGCGCGGCGCCGACGCGAAATTGCGAATAGGGAGCGTACGCGAAAAGCCAGGTTTCCCAGGCTTTTTTGGCGAGCGCTTCGATCTGCTTCTCGTCGAGTCTGGGCACCGTGGTCTCCTCAGATGTTAGGATTTGCCGTTGTGAATCGGTTGCTGCTCGCCGCTCGGCACTGCGAAACCGGCGCCATTTGTAGATGGTGCTTTCTTTATGCGGACTGAACGCAACCTTCTTCCCGCGGTTTCCTCAACGACCAGCGTCAGACCGGTGCCGATCGCCACTTGCTCGCCCGGCGCCGGGACACGACCGAACATACCGAACGCATAGCCGCCTATGCTCTCAAAGTCAGCGGTCGGAAGGTTCAGCCCAAGCTGCTCGTTGACGTCGTCGATGCTCATACGGGCATCCACGACCACCTCGGTGTCGCCCAGGCGTTTGATGACCGGCGGGTGGTCCTGTTCCTCTGCATCGAATTCGTCCATGATCTCCCCGACGATCTCTTCGAGCAAGTCTTCCATGGTTATCAAGCCGGCTGTCCCGCCGTACTCGTCGACCACGATCGCCACCGATACTTTTTCCGCCTGCATCTCGCGCAGCAGTTCGTGCACCTTCTTGTTCTCGGGTATGGCTTTAACGGGACGCATGAGCGAGCGCAGCGGCCGCGACAGCTCACCCCGGGTCACCGCTCCCAGCATCTCGCGGTCGTGCACGACTCCGATGATATGATCGATTTTCTCTTCGAACACCGGCAGCTTCGAGTAGCCTTCGCGGATGACGAGGTCGACGCCGGTGGAGACCGGATCCGCGACGTCGGCCGCCACGATGTCCGTTCGCGGCGTCATGACTTCGCGCGCGATCGTGTCGCCGAACTCGAAGATCGAGTGGATCATCTGCTTTTCTTCTTCTTCGAGCGCGCCTTGTGTCTCGCCGACGTTCACGAGAGCGCGAATGTCGTCTTCCGTGACGTAGGGACCGTGTGCGCTCGGGTCGCCGCCGAAAAGCCGGATGATGAAGGACGTGAAGCCCACCAGTATCCAGGTGATCGGCCGCAGCACGATTCCCATGACGTGCAGGAACCATGACAGTCTCGGGGCCCATTTGAGCGGGTCCTGAACCACCACCATTTTGGGAAGGATCTCGGCGAAGATCAGGATGGACAGCGTCATGATCACGGTCGCCAGCAGCACCGGCTGCCAGATGTCGTGCCCGTACTGGATCGCGAGCCACGTCGCGAGCGAGTCCGCCGACAGCATGACGATGGTGTTGCCGACCAGCATGGTCGTCAGGTAGTGGTTGCGATCGTCGAGGAGTTTGGCGAGAGACTTGTTGACCGCGTCTTCGTCATGCCGCAGGAGCCGAAGGCGGCTCAAACCGAGCAGCGCGGCTTCGGACGCAGCGAACAGACCTGCGAGAACGACGAGGAAGAAAATACCCAGGAGGGCCGGCAACCTAGGATCCGCCATTTATCTCACCCGGATTCGACAAAGCCGCACTAAAGTCCGGCATACCACAAGCTTCATTAGAAGTGCCAGAACGCACCGCCGAACAGCCAAACCCCAACCGCCAAGGCGCCGAGGCAGATCACGAGCACGGCGCCCGCCCCCGCGTGCTTGGCCGCTCGGGCCAAGGGGTGTTCCGTTGGCGATGCGCAATCGACCGCGTGCTCGAGTGCGGTGTTGAAGAGTTCGGCGCCGAGCACCAGTGCGATGGTCAACACGAGAACCGCCCAGCGCCAGGCAGCGAAATGCATGAGCGCCGCCGCGCCGACAGCGAGCGCGCCGAGCACTATTTGGATGCGAAAATTTGGCTGCTCGCGCAGCGTGCGCCCCACGCCGTCTACCGCGTCGCGCACTGCCTGAGCGAACGAGCGATTCGTCATACCGCGGAAAGACTTTTGAGCAGCCGATTCGTGAGCCCGTGCATGCGCCCGGCCGAGCGGCGCTCGTGATGATCGTGTCCGCACAGGTGCAGCGTGCCGTGCACCAGGAGCCGCAGGATCTCTTCTTCGAGGCGCGCGCGATAGCGACGCGCCTGGCGCGCTGCAGTCTCGACCGAGATGACCACGTCGCCGAACGGTTCCTCCGGCTTCGCACCGTCGCTGATCTCAAAGGACAACACGTCCGTGGCTTTGTCGCTGCCTCTGTAGTCGCGATTCAGGCGCCGAATCGCGGCGTCATCCGTGAGCACGACCGTCACGTCGCCGCGCACGTGCGGCGCTGCCGCGGCCAGCGCGGCAAGCGTGGCGTTCTTCAGCGCGCCCGCCGCACCGGGGTAGCGGCGAGCGCCGCGCACGTAGACGCGCGGACCGCTTTGTGGAGCCTTACTTCTTCGCGCGCGCATACGCTTCGATGATGCGGCGGATGAGCGGGTGACGAACGACGTCCGCTTCCGTCAGCTGCGCGACGCCGACGTCCTCGACGCCTCCGAAGATGCGCGCGGCTGCGACCAAGCCTGATTCTGTGGCTGCGGGCAGATCGATCTGCGTGACGTCCCCGCACACGATCATGCGTGAGCCTTGACCGATGCGCGTGAGGAACATCTTCATCTGCTCGTTGGTGGTGTTCTGCGCTTCGTCCAGGACGATAAAGGCCTCGGCCAACGTCCTGCCGCGCATGTAGGCGAGCGGCGCCACTTCGATCTGACCGCGCTCGACCGCTCGCGTGACGGCCGCCGGCTCCATGATCTCGGCGAGCGCGTCGAAGAGCGGGCGCAAGTACGGATCGACCTTCGCCTGGTAGTCGCCCGGCAGGAAGCCGAGTTTCTCCCCCGCTTCCACCGCCGGCCGAGAAAGGATGATGCGCTCGACGTGGCCGGCCCGGAGCGCGGCGAGCGCGAGCACCACCGCCAGAAAAGTCTTCCCCGTTCCCGCCGGACCGATGCAGAGCGTAAGCGTGTTTTTCTCGGCGGCGTCGACGAACGCGCGCTGGCCCGTCGTTCGGGGCCGCACCGGCCGGCCGCGACGGGTGGTCGCCAGCGCTGCGCCGTCCTCTACGGGCGCGGCATGTTTGACTTTGGTCGAACCGGTAGTCGAGCCGTGGCTGCGCACGGAGTCTATCGCCGCGACGACGTCGGCCTGGGTGAGCACGGCGCCGCCGGCGGCGGAGGCGATCATCGCTTCAAGCGCCGTTTTGGCCAACTCTATGTTGGTCGCTCGCCCGGTCACGGTCAGCTCGTCTCCGCTCACGCGAAGCGTCACGTCCGCGTGGCGTTCGAGAGCGTTGAGATTCTCGTCCAGCTGCCCGAACAGCCGCACGCGATCGCGCAGACTTGCGATCGAGATGCGCGCCGAGTGCGATGCCTGCGCCAAACGCTTGCTCTTGTGACTCTTGCGCGGCCTACCAGCCGCCCGGCTCCTGCGGCTCGCGCTTAAGACCGGCGCATGGTCCGATGATCGTCGAAGCGACGATGGCGAAAGCCAGCCCGCGCGACCCGAAAAGATCGCCTAGCAGCGCACCGCGTGACGGCGCTTGTGCCTCTGCGATCGCGGCGGTGCCTGGAGCGGCGACGGGCGGCGCCGGCGGCTGCGGCGCATCCGGTGAAACGGCGCTGCCGCCGAAGCTGGCGAGCAAGTCCCCGTACACCTTTCTGCGTTCGGCGTCGTCGGCTTGCCTCCCGAGCGGCGCGCCGGCCAGGTACTGCGCCGCAGGGATTTGTGCCGTTTCGGAGTCCTCGAGTGCCGTCTGCTGCGAGGCTACAGTCGGGAACGTGCGCGCTGTCGCCTTGATCGAGTGCGTGCGCGTCGGCCGTCCGGCCTGCGGCGCCCCGGCGGCTGCCTGCGCTCTGCTGCGTGCCGCGCGCGCCCCTCTGAGGCTGCTGGCTATCTGTGAGACCAACCAGATGATGCCCACGACGACCCAAAAGACCACCGCCCCTCCGCCGTCGTCGGCGCGAGTGATCTGCGAAATGATCGCCGGCGGCGAAAGTGGGAGCAAGGGCTACGAGCCGGATGCCGGCGGCGTTGTGGGTGGGGGCACCTGGCCGCCGCTGCCCGACGTACCGCCGCCCGAGATCGATTGGCGCATCTCGGTGTCGGCGAGCACGTTGCGCATGCGGTAGTAATCCATGACGCCGAGATGACCGCTGCGGAACGCATCGGCGATCGCCGCCGGCACAAGCGCTTCCGCCTCGACGACCTTCGCGCGCATGGCTTGCGTCTGCGCCTTCATCTCTTGTTCTTGCGCCATCGCAGCGTACTGTCGCTCGGCTGCCTTCGCCTGGGCGACGCGGCGGTCAGCTTCGGCTTGCGCGGTCTGCAGATCGGCGCCGACGTTGCGCCCGACGTCCACGTCGGCGATGTCGATGGAAACGATTTCGAATGCGGTGCCGGCATCCAGACCCTTGGCGAGCACCGTCTTGCTGATGTGGTCCGGGTTCTCGAGCACTTCTTTATAGTTCTCGCTGCCGCCGATGGCCGCGACCACGCCCTCGCCGACGCGCGCGATCACGGTCGGCTCTCCCGCGCCGCCGACGTAGCGATCGATGTTGGTCCGGACGGTGATCCGCGCCTTGATGTTCAGCTGGATGCCGTCTTTGGCGACGCCCTGGAATATCGGCGTCTCGATGACCTTGGGATTGACCGACGTTTGAATGGCTTCGAGCGGGTTTCGCCCCGCCAGGTCGACTGCGCACGCGCGCTGCCACTCGAGGGGGATCTCGGCGCGCTGCGCGGCGATCAGGGCGAGCACCACGCGATCGAGGTGTCCGCCGGACAAGTACTGAGCCTGCAATTGCGCATCCGTGACGTCGAGACCGGCTTTGCGCGCCATGATGAGCGCATCCACGATGATGGATGGCGGTATGTTGATGAGGCGCATGCGCACCAGGCTGAGGATGCCCAGCCGCACGCCTGCCGCCTGCGAGCGGATCCACAGACCGAACGGGAACAGCCATAGAAACCAAAAGAATCCGACGAGGACGATGATGGCGACGATGAAAACGCCGATAACGCCTAGGGTCACGGTGGTCCCCTTCTATACTGGAGCGCGGGTGACGAAAATAGTGCCGCCTTCGATCCGCGACACCACGATGCGGGTCTGCGCGGGAATGAACTCACCCGCTGTTTGCACTTGGTAGCGCACGCCCTCGATGGTGGCGACGCCGACCGGGCGCAGCAAAGAGTCCGCTATGCCTTGCTTGCCCATCAGGTGGGTCGGAGCGGGCACGGCGGTGTAGCCGGTTCCGGGCGCTTGCGCGCCGGCGAACGCGAGGCGCCGCAAGAACGCGCTTTCCGGCAGCCAGCGGAGTATCACGAAGAACACCACGACCGACAGGAGCAGCGACAGCGACGTGTACAGCAAGCCTTGGACCCAAAAGGCGGCGCCGAATGCGAGGACGATGCTCGCAAGGATAAGCAAGCCCCCGACGAGCCCCGCGATGCCATGTCCGGGCAGCACGTGCAATTCGAAGAGCAGCGCCACAACGCCAAGCGCGAACAACGCGGTGATCACCCACGTGGATGCGCCTGCGATGATGTGACCTCCGAAAAAGAGCGCCAACGCGAGTATGCCGATGACGCCCGCGACCAGATGAAGCGTCTGCATCTCGATCAGCAATCCCAAAAACCCGATGGTGAGCAGCAGCCCCGACACGATCGGATCGGTGACGAACTGCGCGATGCGCTCGCCCAGGCTGGGTTCGGTCGTGGAAAGCCGCGCTTGGCGAATGCCGGCGGCTTCAAGCGAGGCGACGTCGCTGCTGGTGATGCCGTCTGCGAACTTGAGTTGCACGGCCTTTTGCGCGGACAGCGAAAGGATCTGCCCCTTCTTCTTCAGCCCAGGGATGACGACGTTCGGATCCACCATGCCGGCGGCGATGTCTGCATTGCGATGGTGCGCTTCCGCAAGCGAGATCATCTCCGAGCGGAGCGCGGCGATCACTTTCTCCCCCGCCGGCGCCATCTGCCCGCCGGGCGGCAACAGCACCGGTTCCGCGGCGCCGATGCTGGAGCCGGGTGCCATGTAGATCTTGTCGCAGGCCAGGGAGATGAGCGCACCCGCGGACCACGCGCGGCCTGAGACGTACGCGATCGTCTGGATGCCGGAGGTCGAGAGCGCATCTTTGATGTCGTTGGCATCGTCGACCACGCCGCCGTTCGTGTTGACGACGACCAGAATCGCGCGCGCGCCGTTGGCTTTGGCGTCGTCCACGGCGCGCTGCACGCGATGCGCCATGCCGGGGTCGATGTTCCCGTCGATCTTCACGACCTGCACCAGCGAGGAATCTTTTGCGCGCGCTCCGAGCCCCGCCAAACCGAGCAGCAAGGCGCCGGCGGAGAACGCCACAAACGCAAGTCGTAGCGCCCCGGAAAACTTTCTCATGACGCCCTCGCGGCCAACGCTGCTTTCACAGCCTCCCCAATGGCCTTGCCGTTGGCTTTCTTTTGCAAGGCAGGCATGACCACTTTCATGGCGTCACCGAACTTGACTTGCGGACCGAGTGGCTTCAATAATTCGTCCACCTGGCGGCGCAGTTCGGCTTCGCTCAACTCCGGCGGCAGATATTCCATCAGGATCACGCGCTCGCGGCCTTCTTTGTCGGCGAGATCGGCGCGCTTAGCCTTCGTATACTCGGTGATGGCGTCATCGCGCTGCTTGACCTGCTTGCGCAGCACGTCTTCTTGCTCGTCGACGGTCAGCTCGGCGTTGCGTTCGATGCGGCGATAGCTCATCGCGGAGATCGCCATCCGCAGGGTCGCCATCCGTTCGGCGTCGCGGGCTTTCATGGCGGTCTTCAGGTCATTGCTCAGGCGCTCGTGCGGGGTCTTTGTTTCCATGCGTTCTCAGAAATTAGGGGCGACCCTTGGTCGCCCCCTTTGCTCTTTGGACTACGAAGGACTACGAACGGCGCTTGCGCGCTGCGGCGGACTTCTTCTTGCGCCGCACGCTCGGTTTCTCGTAGTGCTCGTGACGGCGCGCTTCGGCGAGCACGCCTGATTTTTGGCACATCTTCTTGAAGCGTTTGAGGGCGCTGTCGATGGATTCGTTGGATCCGACTCTCGTTTCCATATTGGGACACCCCCTTTTTCGCTCTATTACGTCTCCGCGTCAAGGAGCCGCGCGGCCCCTCCTGACGCAAGATGCGGGCACCAGCCCGCAACATTTTCGGAGTCTTGGGGTACTTCAGCGGGCGCCATAAACCGACCTGGGTTTGCGAAGTTCGTCCCGGTACACGGACCTAAAGGTCCGTGGTTACGGCCTAACCGAGCCTTTTCGGCCCCGGAATGTGAGTTCGGCTATGCCGGACTTGTCCAGTTCGCCCAATCCCAGCGCCCTCATGCGCTCGTACTGGCCGAGCGCAGCCTCCGCCAGCGGCACCTCCAGCCCGGCCTCCTGCGCGAGGGCCAGGGCGATCCCCGAGTCTTTGGCCGCGTGCGCCGCGGAGAAGTACACCTCGTGCTCCCGGTTCTGCATATCGGCGCCGTCGGTCTCCAAGACGCGCGAGTTCGCACCGGTTTGGGAGAACACTTCGCGCAGCATGTCGAGATCGAGACCCAGCGCAGCGCCGAGGCCCAGCCCTTCCGCCAAGCCCGCGGTGTTGATGTTCATGACCATGTTGACGAGCGCTTTGACCTTCGCAGCGGAGCCCGCCGGTCCGATGTATTTCAACGAGCCGCTCATCTTCTCGAGCATGGGCCGCGCGCGGTCGAAGGCCTCGCGGCTGCCGCCGCACATGAGATACAGCGTGCCGTCACGCGCCTGCGTGATCGAGCTCGCCATGCACGCTTCGAGGGACTGCGCGCCGGCGCGCAACGCTAACGCCTCGACGTCGACGTGTACCTGCGGAGAAACTGTCGCGCAATTCACGAAGAGCTTGCCTTGCGCGCGGTAGAGCAGACTGTCTTCAGAAGGCGAGAAGATCTCGCGCATCGAGCGATCGTCGCTCACCACAGTCACGATCGTATCGGCGAGCTCGCTCACGCGCGCCAGGGAGGACGCCGCCTCCGCGCCGAGTTCGCTCGCCACCCCGGCCGTGACCACAGGGCGCGAGTCGAACACCGCGCTCAGCGTGTAGCCGACGTCTTTGAGGCGGCGGCCGATGTTGGCGCCCATGCGGCCGGCGCCGACGATCCCGATTTTCTTTGGATGTTCAGTCATCACGCTAACCCGGCGGCCACGCGAAGTGGCGTCCTGACAGCACGTGCACGTGCACGTGGTAGACCGTTTGGCCGGCGGCGGCGCCGTTGTTCACCACGACCCGATAGCCGCCGTCCTTGGGGGCTCGAGCTGCGCCGAGCTCGCCGGCGACTTTCATCAGCCGGCCCAACAGATCGCCCGCAGTTCCGGTCTTCACCAACTCCGCCAAGGTCTCGTGATGCTCGCGCGGCACGACGAGGATGTGCGTGGGCGCGATCGGACGGATATCGGCGAACGCGACCACGGCGTCGTCTTCGTACACGAACGGCGTCGCGATCTTGCCGGAGACGATGCTGCAGAACACGCATGTCTCGAGCGCGGAGGAAGCCATCGACTAGTTCGCCGAGAGCGAGAGGTGCTGGAAGAGCTCCGCGCTGTCGGGGTTCGGCCGGTAGTCCTTCACCCGCTTATTGAACACGATGGGCGGCGAGGTGTGGACCAACGGCACGCACGGCGCTTGATCGTGGATCAGCTGCAGGGCCTTCTTGTAGAGCGCCGAGCGCGCCGCCATATCGGGCGCGATTTGCGCCTGCTTCATGAGCGCGTGGAAGTCTTCGTCCTTCCAGAAGCACACGTTTTGCGCTCCCGGCGGCGTCGCGCTATCCTTATCGAGGATCACATACATGAAATTGTCGGGGTCCCCGTTGTCGCCCGTCCAGCCGAATAGCGCCATATTCGCATCGCCGTTCTGGACCTTTTGCAGATACGTGCCCCATTCGAATGCTTCCAATTTGACGCTGATGCCGATCGCTTTGAGATTGGCCTGAATCGCTTCAGCCACGCGCTGCGGCTGCGGCAGGTAGGGGCGGGGCAGCGTCATGTACCACAGCGTGGTCGAAAAGCCGTGTGCGTACTCGGGTCCTGCCTGCGCCAGCAGTTTGCGCGCATCGGCCGGATCGTACGGATAGCTCACCTTGACGCCGTGCGGCCAGACCGCAGGCGGCAAGAACTCGTCCGCGACGATGGCGGACGGGTCGTAAAAATTCTTGACCAGCGCCCGAGCATCGATGGCTTCGTTGATCGCCCGGCGCACGTAGATGTTGTCGAAAGGCTTCTTCTGATTGTTCATCGCCAAGTACATGAGGTTGTTCGCCGGTTGATGGTAGATGACCAATTTCGGATCCTTGGCGATGACGATGAGATCGTTCGGCTGCGGATATTCCCAGCCGTCGATGTCGCCGCGCTGCAATGAGAGCAGACTCGTGGAGGCATCGGGGATATCGCGCAGGACCACGGTGGGCACTTTGGCTTTGCCGCCCCAGTAGCCGTCAAACGCTTTTAAGGTTATGTGGTCGTCCTTCACCCACTCGGCCACTTGGTACGGACCCGTGCCGACCGGCTGGCGGAAATAATCTTCCCCCTCCTTCTCCATGGCCGTCGGCGATGACATCGCAAACGTCGGCATCGCCAGGTTAGCGAGCATCGGCGCCACCGGATGGGTCAAAACGATCTGCACCTTGTCCGGAGCGAGCACTTTCACGTCTGTGATGACGCCGGGGAAGCCGCCGAATTGGCTCTCGTAATAGGAGTAGTCGCCCTTGAGCAGCAGGTGCAGTTTGTCTTTTTTGTTGCGCCAGCGATCGAAGTTGATCTTCACCGCCGCCGCGTTGAAATCGGTGCCGTCCTGGAATTTCACGCCGCGGCGCAGGGTGAACGTCCACAGCATGCCGTCGCGGCTCATCGTCCATGCTGTCGCAAGGCCGGGTTCGATCTCGAACGAACCGGGTTTGTAGCTGGTCAAGCCTTCCATCGTCACGATCGAGACGTTGAGCGACATGCCGTCGGTCACCACGGCGGGATCGAGCTTGACCGCGTCCTTATTCCGGCCGAAGACCAGCGTGTCGGTCGGCGCGCTGCTGCTGCTGCAGCCGTAGGCCAGCGCGCACAACGCAAGCGCGCCTATCGCGCCCCAGCGGCGTGTCCGCAAGTCGAAGTTCATTTGATCAAGACCCGTTTGCGATGACGAACGACCACGTATAGTCAAGGGGGTTGCCGGCGACGTCCGAGCCCTTCACTTCAACGCTGATCCTGCCCGCGTGCAGATCCGCGGCCGGAAAGTACGTGACGAAAGCGGAGGTGCGCGTGGCTTGCGCGCTGACGTCTTTGCCGTCCACGAGAAGTTGCAACGAGCCCGGGTCCATCCCCTTGCCGCCGATGGTCGCGAACGTCACGTAGATGCTCGGCCGGGTCGTGTTGATGCGCGCTCCCGATAGCGGGGCGGTTTCCTTCACCTGCGGCGGCTCCGTGAAGATGCTTAACGGATCGGGTCCGACGGCGTGCGCCGTCAGCCCGCCCTTGGTCAGCTTCACGAGGATCGGCGCATCGATGATGTTGGTCCCGACCGCTACCGCGTACGCGCCCTCGTAGTGGCCAGGCCGGATCTCTTTCATCGCATTGTCGAGCACGACATCGCCCAAATCGAAGGCGCCCACGCCGCCCGGCGTGCCATCCATCGACACCTGCACCGACTGGCCGGCGCGGAACGGCCGGTGCGCGTTGTCGCTCACGTCACCGATGCGGACGTCTCCGACGACCGACTGAAGCGGGTTCGGTGTGGCTGCTCCGCTGGTCGCCATACCGCCCGGCGTGAGCGCCACAATCGTTCGCACTTTGTTCGACCTCGGATCCGAACGCACCGTGACGAGATCGCCGGCTTTGAGATCTCGCATGGCGGCCTTCTTGCCGTCCAGCTCGACGCTGGTCGTGGTTGCGTCAGCCGCGATCACCTTGCCGTTGGTGAGCACCATGCTCGTTCCCGACACGCTCGCGATGGTGCCGGTCGTCCCTGAGAAGATGTCGGCGACCGAAAGCAGATGGCCGGCCGCGTCCAGCGTGGCGATCAGCGTGTCGCCGGGCTTGACTTGCGCCAGTATCCCTGTGCCCGCGGTCGCGCCGCGCGTGTCGCGGAACTGGATCTTCGTGCCGACCGGAACGGTGATCGTGTACTGTTCGCCGTTGACGTCGATCTGCACCGCCGGCGGCGCGCTGTCTGTCGCCACCGCGACAACGGTCCCCTCAAGGGTGTCAGCAGTCCTAGCGGGAGGCGGCGTTCGCTGATCGCCCGAGGAGCCGGCGCGAAACGCGACGTCGATCTCATGCTTCTTCGGATCCACGCTGACATTGCCGCCGAGCAGGGTGCTCAACGCGCGCAAGGGCACCAGCACGCGCCCCGCGATCTTGCGTGGCGCCGAATCCATCTTCACGTGGTCGTTGTTGACGGTCGCGTTGACATCGTCGAGGTGCATGACGATCTGCCGCAGCACGGTCGTGACCGTCACGGCGTTCTTCTTCGCATCGAATTGCACTTGCGCGCCGACCGCCTTGGTCACCGCGCGCAGCGCGATGTACAGCGTGCCGTTCTGTTCGAGGAAATCAGCGCGCTGCAGATGCA